>SKMM01000191.1 GCA_007121055.1 Paracoccaceae bacterium
CCCTCGAAGGCGATCTCGAACACCAGCTCCGGCACCACCCGCCGGACCGGGCCAAACCGTTCCAGCGTGTGCTTGCGCACCCAGGCGGTGATCTGGCGGAATTCCTTGTCGGTCAGCCCCGAATAGGCCTTGGTGAAGGGCACCAACGCGCCTTCGTGCCAGACCGCGAAGGTGAAATCGGTATACAGCGCCGCGCGCCGCCCGTGACCGGCCTGGGCATAGATCATCACCGCATCCACCGTGCGCGGGTCGAGCTTCCACTTCCACCACGCGCCCCGCTTCCGACCCCCCTGATAGGGCGCCGCGCGGTGCTTGAGCATCAGCCCCTCGGCCAGCCGGTCCCGCGCCGTTGCGCGCAGCGCCGCCAGCCCCGCCCAGTCGTCGAACACGACCTCGGGGGAGAGCCGCAGGACCGGGCCGCACGCCACATCCGCCAGCCGCGCCCGACGGTCCGAAAGGGGCGCGCCGCGCAGGTCCTGCCCGCCCCACTCCAACAGGTCATATGCCAGCAGCGCCGCAGGCGCCTCGGCCAGCAGCGACTTCGGCACGCTCTTGCGGCCGATCCGGCGCTGGAGGGCCGCGAAGGGCAAGGGGGCGTCGCCGCGCCAGGCGATCAGCTCTCCATCGATCACCGTGCCATCGGGCAGACCGGCGGCGGCTGGTGCCAGATCGGGGAAGCGGTCCGTGATCAACTCCTCGCCGCGCGACCACAGATGCCAGGCGCCGCCCCGGCGGATGAGTTGCGCCCGGATGCCGTCCCATTTCCACTCCGCCAGCCACTCCCCCGGCGGGCCCAGCGCCTCCGGCCCGCCCTCCAGCTGCGGCGCCAGCGCAAAGGGATAGGGGCGCGAGAGGTCCGCGGCGGGATCGTCCTCCACCACCAGCCGGCGGAAGCTGGTGGTCGCGGGCGTCCAGTCGCCCATCAGTCGGTGCGCAAGCTCCGCCTCCTCCCGCCCCGTGGCCTGCGCCAGCGCCCGGGTCATCAGCCCCTGACTGACGCCCATGCGGAAGCCACCGGTCAGGAGCTTGTTGAACACGAACCGCTCCGTGGCCTCCAACCCGTCCCAGGCCGCCAGCACACCCGCCCGCCGCGCCTCCTCGTCCTGCGAGGCCAGCGCCTGCAGATAGTCCATCCACTCCGACAGGCCCCGCGCGTCCACCCGCTCAGGCGGCGGCAGAACCAGCGCGATGGTCTCGGCCAGATCGCCCACCACCGGATAGGCTTCCTCGAACAGCCAGAGCGGGATGCCCGCGCGCTCGGCCGCCCAGAGGCGCAATTGCGTGGCATTCACCGCGCGGCGTGGTCGCCGCCCGGACAGAAGCGCGATGGTCCACAGCCGGTCGGGCTCGGGCGCGGTGCGGAAATACTCTGCCAGCGCTGCCACCTTGGGCAGCGTCCGGGTGGTGCGGTCGAGCGCGGTGAACAGGTCCGCGAAATCCTTCATGGCGCGCCGCCCGGGGCCGCCTCGCCCTCCGCCACCGGTCCGGTCGACCAATCCTCCCCGTCCTCGCCCGTGGCCCCGGCGTCGTCATCCGCCCCCTCGCCGGAGAAATCGGTGGCAAGCACCCCCGCGTCATACCCCAATTCCGTCAGCCAGCGGGCAAAGACAGCCGTATAGCCATGCGTCACCAGCACCCGCTCGGCCCCGGTGGCGGCGATGGCCGCGTTCAACCCGTCCCAATCGGCATGGTCCGAGATCACAAAGCCCCGGTCCGCGCCCCGCCGCCGCCGCACCCCACGCAGCCGCATCCACCCTGACGCAAACCCGACCGAAACCTTGCCGAACCGCCGCACCCAGGGCGTCCCCAGCGCCGAGGGCGGCGCCAGCACCAGCCGCCCGCGATGCGCCCCCACATCCAGTTCCCGCGTCACCGGCACCGTCTCGGGCAAGGCAATCCCCTGCGCACGCATCACCGCGTTGGTCGCCTCCACCGCCCCATGGGTCAGCACCGGCCCCACACCGACCCCCGCCAGCCCCGCAATCAGCCGCTGCGCCTTGCCCAGCGCATAGACCCCCAGCACCGGCGTGCGCCCCTCGGCGGCGGCCCAGGCCACCCAGTCGGCGATGTCGCGCAACACCTGCGCCTGCGGCGTCCACTTGAACACCGGCAACCCGAAGGTGCATTCTGAGATGAAGGCATGGCACCGCACCGGCTCGAACGGCGTCGACAGCCCGTCATCCTCCAGCTTGTAGTCGCCCGAGACGACCCAGACCTCGCCCGCGACCTCCACCCGGATCTGGGCCGAGCCCGGGACATGGCCGGCAGGATGGAAGCTGACCGTGGCATCCCCGATCCGCAGCACCTCACCGTACCGGACGGTCTGCAGATCGATCCTCCCCAGCCGGTGCCGGATCACGGGAACGGCCAGATCCGTCGCCAGATACGCCCCGTGCCCCCAGCGCGCGTGGTCGGAATGCCCATGCGTAATCAGCGCCCGCGGCACCGGCCGCCACGGGTCGACGAAGAAATCCCCCGCCGCGCAGTAAAGCCCGCGGTCGGTGAGGCTGAGCACCGCATCTCCCATGCCCCAAGATTAGGCCGCCGCCCAGCCGCGTCCAAGCCACCGATTGCGCCCGTCGGCGGCCCCCGCCATAAGCCTGCGGATGAGCCTCGATCTGCGCTACCCTGCCCTCTCGGACCTCAAGGCCGCCTGCCGCCGGCGCATCCCGCGCTTCGTGTGGGAATATCTCGATAGCGCCACGGGCACCGAGGCTGTCACGCCACGCAATCGCGCCGCCCTCGAAGCGGTCTGCCTGCGCCCGGGCGTTCTGCGCGGCACGCTGGAGCCGCGGCTCGACACGCGCCTCCTGGGCCAGGACTACGCCATGCCGGTGGGTGTGGCCCCCCTGGGCATGTCCGGCCTGATCTGGCCCGGCGCCGAGGGGCTGCTCGCCCGCATGGCCGCGACCGAGCGCCTGCCCTACTGCCTCTCCACCGTCGCCACCCGCCTGCCCGAGGAAATCGGGCCGCTGGCGGGCGACATGGGCTGGTTTCAGCTATATCCCCCCCGCGACCCCGACATCCGCCGCGACATCCTGAAGCGCGCGAGGGACGCAGGCTTCCGGGTCCTGATCCTGACCGTGGACGTCCCCGCGCCGTCGCGCCGCGAACGCCAGCTGCGCGCGAAACTGACGATCCCGCCCCGCCTGACCCCCGGCATGCTGGCCCAGATGCTGCCCTGCCCGGCCTGGAGCCTCGGGCAGGCCCGCCTGGGCCAGCCCCGCCTGCGGCTGATGGAGGGCTACATGAAGGCCGCCGGCCCCACCGGATCGACGGCCCATGTCGGGTATCTGCTGCGCACCAACCCCGACTGGGACTACCTGCGCGCGCTGCGCGCCGAATGGGACGGCCCGCTCGTGGTCAAGGGCGTGCTGGAGGGCGCGGACGCCGCCCGCATGGTAACCGAGGGCGCCGACGCGATCTGGGTCTCCAACCACGCCGGCCGGCAGTTCGAGGGCGCGCCCGCCAGCCTCCACGCCCTGCCCGGCGTGCGAGCGGCGGTGGGGGACACGGTGCCGGTCATCTTCGACGGCGGGGTGGAAGGCGGCCTCGACATCCTGCGCGCCCTGGCGCTGGGCGCCGATTTCGTGATGCTGGGCCGGCCCTGGCACCACGCGCTGGGGGCGCTGGGGGCGCGTGGACCGTCCCATCTGGCCGCGATCCTGCGCGCCGACCTGATCGCCAACCTCCACCAGATGGGCCTCGATAACCCCGCCGCGGCGCGGGGGCGCCAGTGGGTCCCGGACACCCCGCCCGCGGCCTGACACCCGCGCAAAAAGGCCGAAATTTCGGCGGTGGCGTTCACCCTTCCTTAACCTTGCGGGGAGATGGTGCAGGGGAATGAGGCGGAGTGCGATGGCGGAACGAAGTGTTTTCTTCCCCCCACCCTTCACCCCACCCACGACGGAAGAGAGCATGTTGTCGTGGCTCCGCCTCATTCGCTCGCACCGGGTCGGTCCGTCCACCTTCGCGCGCCTGATGGCCGAACACGGCGATGCGGCCACAGCGCTGGACGCGCTGCCTGACCTCGCCCGCGCCTCCGGCGTGAAGGGCTATGCCGCCTTCCCGCGCGAGGACGCCGAGGCCGAACTGGAGGCCGCCAAGGCCTGCGGCGCCTTCGCGCTGTGCCTCGGCGATCCCGCCTACCCCGCGGCCCTCGCCGCGATCCCCGATGCCCCGCCGCTCTTGTGGGCGCGCGGCAATTCCGCCGTGCTGGAGCTGCCCGCGGTCGCCATCGTGGGCGCGCGCAACGCCTCCGCGCTGGGGCTGCGCATGGCCCGAGCGCTGGCCGAGGGGCTGGGCCGGGACGGGTATTGCGTGGTCTCCGGGCTCGCGCGCGGCATCGACGCGGCGGCCCATGGCGCGGCCCAGCCCAGCGGGACGGTCGCGGTGCTCGCCGGCGGGGTCGACCGCATCTACCCGGCCGAGAACGCCCCCCTCGCCGACCGCATCCTCGACACCGGCCTCTTGCTGTCCGAGCAGCCCATCGGCCTCGAGCCGCAGGCGCGCCACTTCCCCCGCCGCAACCGCCTGATCTCGGGGCTATCTCTGGGCGTCGTGGTGGTGGAGGCCGCCCCCCGCTCGGGCTCGCTCATCACCGTGCGCGACGCGCTGGAGCAGGGGCGCGAGGTGATGGCCGTCCCCGGCCACCCGTTCGACGGCCGAGCGGGCGGCTGCAACATCCTGCTCCGCGAGGGCGCCACGCTGGTGCGCGACGCAGCCGACGTGCTCGCGACACTCGGCCAGAAGTCGCCGCAGTCCCCCCGTGCAAAGGGCCCGTCCCCCTCGCCAGCCACCAGAGCCGCGCCCCATAAGGCCCCCAGCAGGGCAGCACCAACGGCCTACCCACCGCAACGCAGCGCCCCGCACCCGTCGCCAGCCGACCCACCTGCCGCGCAGGCGGTTGCGCTTTCCACCCGCATCCTAGACCGTCTTGGCCCCAGCCCCATGGCCGAAGACCAGCTGATCCGCGACCTCGCCGTGCCCGCGGCCCTGCTGGCCCAGCACCTGCTGCTCCTTGAGCTCGACGGTCAGGTCTGCCGCCAGCCCGGCGGCCTGCTGTCCCGCACGGGGTGACGCCTCGGTGCGTTCACTCCCACCAGCGGTCGACCACGGCAATATCGGCGTCGGACCAGCCCAGGTGATGGGCCAGTTCATGGACGAACACATGGGTGATCAGCTCGCCCAGCGCCACGTCGCCCCGTTCGGCCCATTCCTCGAGGATCGGGCGCCGGAACAGCCAGATGGTGTCGGGCTGGGTGGGCTGGTCGAAGGCCGATTTTTCGGTCAGCGGGATCCCGTGGTAGAGGCCGGTCAACGTGAACGGGTCCTCGATCTCCATCTCGTCCAGAATCTCGTCGGGCGCGAAATCCTCCACCCGCAGTGCGACACCCCGGGCGGCCGCGGCGAACTCGGGCGGCAGCGCCGCGCGCGCGGCCTCGGCCAGGGCCTCGAACTCCTCCAGCGAGGGGGCGGTTTCGGGGGCCCAGCGGGGCGACATGGCAATCTCCTGATGGCAGGCGGCGACGGCACCGATATGGACAAGACCGCGGCGCTGTGAAAGAGCCGAGGCCCACAGGAGGCCCCCGATGTCCGCACCCGTCACCACCCGTTTCGCCCCCTCGCCCACGGGCCTTCTGCATGTGGGCAACCTGCGCACGGCGCTCTTCAACGCGCTGATCGCGCGGAAGGCGGGCGGGACCTTCATCCTGCGGCTCGACGACACCGACCCCGCCCGCTCCACCGAGGCCTTTGCCGACGCGATCCGGGAGGACCTGCGCTGGCTCGGCCTGACCTGGGACCGCGAGGAACGCCAGTCCGCGCGCCTTGACCGCTATGCCGAAGCCGCCGACCGGCTCCGCGCGGCAAGCCGGCTGTACGAGTGCTTCGAGACCCCCTCGGAGCTGGAGGTCAAGCGGCGCAAGCAGCTCGCGATGGGTCGCCCACCGGTCTACGACCGCGCAAGCCTCGGTCTGAGCGAGGAGGAGAAGGCGGAGAAGCGCGCGGCCGGGAACCAGGGCTACTGGCGCTTCCGCCTCGATCAGGAACGGATCGAGTGGGAGGACGGCATCCTCGGCGCGATCACCATCGACGCGGGCAGCGTGTCCGACCCGGTGCTGATCCGCGCCGACGGGCAGGTGCTCTATACCCTCGCCTCGGTGGTGGACGACATCGAGATGGGGGTCACCAGCGTGGTCCGCGGCTCGGACCATGTGACCAACACCGCCACCCAGATCCAGATCATGCAGGCGCTGGGGGGCACGCCGCCGTCCTTTGCGCATCATTCCCTGCTGACCGGGGCGGGGGGCGAGGCGCTGTCAAAGCGCCTCGGCACGCTCAGCCTGCGCGACCTGCGCGCCCGAGGGGTTGAGCCCGCGGCGCTCCTGTCGCTGATGGCCCGGCTGGGCTCGTCGCAGCCTGTGGAGCTGCGGGCGGATCTGGAGGCGCTGGCCGAGGGGTTTTCGCTGGAGCAATTCGGTGCGGCCCCCACCAGGTTCGACCCCGAGGACCTGTTTCCCCTGACCCGCGCCCACCTGCAGGCCCAGCCATGGGAGGTCGTGCGCGACCGGGTGCTGGCGCTTGGCGTGCCCGAAAACCTTGGTCCGCAGTTCTGGGCGGTCATGCGCGACAACATCACGGTGATGGACGACCTTACCCCCTGGTGGGCGCTGTGCCGCGACGGCGCCGCGCCGGAGGTGGCGCCGGAGGACGCCGAGTTCGTGGCCGAGGCGCTGGCGCTGCTGCCGCCGCAGCCCTGGGGCGCGGGGGCTTGGGCGGAATGGACCGGGGCGGTGAAGGCTGCCACGGGGCGCAAAGGCAAGGGGTTGTTCCTGCCCCTGCGCAAGGCGCTGACCGGGCGCGGGGACGGGCCGGACATGGCCGCCTTGATGCCGCTTCTGCAGGCGCCGCCGCAGGGGCTTTGATCCCGCCTCAGCCGATCCCGAGGCCCAGCCGCATCAGGCTGCGGCGGACCGGCGCCACGCCATACAGCGTGCTGAGCCCGAAGGCGCGCAGGTCGCGCACCGGCTGGCTGCCGGCCATGGACGCGCGGTTGAGCGCGTCGATCCCGGTCACGCGCATGCGCACGTCGCCATAGCGGCGGCGGTGGTAGCGGTCGAGCATGTCGGGCGTGCCCATGGCCTCGGGCGCCTCGCGGATGAGGTCGCGCAGGGCCGCGAGGTCGCGCAGGCTCATGTTCAGCCCTTGCGCGCCGATGGGCGGCACGACATGGGCGGCCTCGGCCATCAGCGCGGTGCGCTGGCCGGCGAAACGATCCGCGATCTGGCTGATGATCGGCCACACGGTGCGGCGCGAGGCGAGCTTCAGCGGCCCGAACAGCCATGCCGAGCGGGCCGACATCTCGGCCTCGAAGGCCTCGACCGGCAGCTCCACCAGGCGGCGCGCCTCGGGGCCGCGCTCCATCCAGACGATGGCCGAGCAGGGCTGGCCGTCGCGGTCGGGCAGCGGCACGAGGGTGAAGGGACCGCCCGAGCGGTGGATCTCGGTCGAGACGTTCTGATGCGGTTTCGGGTGGGTGACGGCGAAGGCCAGCGCCTTCTGGCCGTAGCGCAGGGTGGTGACGCCGATGCCCAGCGCTTCGCGCACCGGCGAGTTGCGGCCGTCGGCGGCCACCAGCACGCGCGCCTCGGCCACGGATCCGTCGGTGAGGGTGACGCGGGCGGCGGTCTCCCGGGTAAAGACACGGGCGGTGCCGACGCCGGGACGGAAGGTGACGTTGGGCAAGTGGTCGAGGTGGGCCACCAGTTCCCGGCGCAGCAGCCAGTTGGGCAGGTTGAAGCCGAAGGGCTGGTCGCCGATGTCGGCCGCGTCGAAATCATGGGCGACCCGCGGCTCCGGCTCGGGCCCGCCGGCGTCGACGATGCGCATGACCTGCAGGGGCGTCGCGTGGGGGGCGAACCGGGCCCAGAGGCCGATCTCGTCCAGCAGCGCCACGGCCGGCTGCAACAGCGCCGTGGTGCGGAGATCCGCGCCTTCCTCCTCGGCGGTGACGATCGGCGGGGCAGGATCGACGCAGAGCACCCGCAGCCCCATGGCTCCGAAGCCCGCCGCGGCCGTCAGGCCGGCGACGCCGCCGCCGGAAACGATGATGTCGAAGCTCTCGCGTGCCATGCCCTGCCCTCCGTCGCCTGAGAAGGGGTGTAGGGCAGCGCGCACGAACCTCCAAGGGGTGCGGGCGACGGCCGCAGGGGACGCCGCCCGGCCCCGACCTCAGCCCCGGGTCAGCGCGACCAGCATGACGATGCACATGGGGGCCGCCAGCGCGAAGGGCACCACCAGCGCCGGCAGACCCCAGGCCATGCCCGCAAAGATCCACAGCGCAAGAAGCGCGACGGCCAGATACCATTTGTTGTCGCGGTCGCCCTCGATCACCTCGCGGGCGATCCGGCCGAAGATGGGGGTGGCGTAGACGCCGCGGCGCAGCCCGTTGACCTTCTGCATTTCCTCACCCTCCAGTGCATGTATCCGATGGTATGCATCTAGAAGATGCTGCACCGCAGCGGAATGCGGCATTTTGGACTCCGCTTGCTCCGCAGCGCACCGTTACCGTCCAGGTCCCGGGAACCTCGCCCACATCCGTCGAACGGGTTGCGGCGACGGCCCGGGGCACCCTGGTGATAACCAGATCTCCATGCCTTGTATCCGACAAGGCCGCGGGAGGGACGGTGTCGATCAGGAAAGGTCCGGGACGTGCCCCCTACGCCGGTGTTTGGCTACCCAGGCGACGGGCAGGCCGATCCTGCCAACGTGACCCTAGCGCCGGCGCGCGGCGCCCGAGACCGCGGCGCGCGGATTGTCGAGACGGTGAAGGCCCGCGGCGTCAACCGCGCGTGGCCGCGTCACCGGGGTGGACTGGGAACGGGACGCCGAGCGAGGCTACATCGCGGCCGATCTGGTGGTGAACGGCGCGGGGATGTACACTTATTCCGAGGGCGACATCTCCACCCCCTTCAGCGGCTTCAAGGCCTTGGGCTTCGGCGGCCGCGACAACGGCATCCACGCCCACGAGCAATACACCGAACTCAGGACCATCTGGCTCCAACCCAACCGGTGACAAGCCCCGAGGAAGCGCCATCCTGCGCCGCCCCACTGCCCGCCCCCGACACCCCCGGCCACTCCCGACCAAATGGCCCGACCGTCCGCGTCCACGACCCGGGGATCACTCCTCGGGCGGGAGCAGGCACAGACCACGCAGGTAAATGCCCACGCCCGTTTCCAGCAACGTCTCGGCCTCGAAAGGCGCCCGCGCGCCTGGCTTGCCGCGGGCAAAGAGCTCCACCACGCCGTGGCTCAGCGCCCAGACATGCGCGGCGAACATCGAGGGCGGCGGCCGGCGGCCGGGCGGCAGACGCGCGGACAACGCCTCGGCCGCCTCCAGAAGGACCCGCCGCGCCCGCTC
>SKMM01000405.1 GCA_007121055.1 Paracoccaceae bacterium
ATGTCGGGCTCGATGCCCAGCAGCTCCGAGCCGAACATCCGCCCGGTGCGCCCGAAGCCGCAGATCACCTCGTCGGCGATCAAGGGGATGTCGTGGCGCCTGAGGACCGCCTGGATCTTCTGCCAGTAGGTCGCGGGCGGGACGACCACGCCGCCCGCGCCCATCACCGGCTCGCCGATGAAGGCGGCGATGGTCTCGGGGCCCTCGCGCTGGATCGTCTCCTCCAGTTCTTCGGCGAGGCGGGTGGCGAAGGCGTCCTCGCTCTCGCCGTCGCGGCCCTCGCGCCAGAAATGCGGGCAGCCGACATGGATCACGCCGGGCAGAGGCAGGTCGAAGCTGGCGTGGTTGTAGGGCAGGCCGGTGAGGCTGCCGGACGCGATGGTGATGCCGTGGTATCCGCGCAGGCGGCTGATGATCTTCTTGCGCTGCGGCTGGCCCATGGCGTTGGAGCGGTACCACAGGAGCTTCATCACCGTGTCGTTGGCCTCGGACCCGGAGTTCGTGAAGAACACCTTGGACATCGGCACGGGGGCGAGCTGGATCAGCTTTTCCGCCAGGTCGATGGCCGGCCCATGCGAGCGGTGGGCGAAGCTGTGGGAATAGGGCAGCTTGCGCATCTGCTCGGTGGCCGCAGCGATCAGGCGTTCCTCGGAGAAGCCCACCGCCACCGACCACAGCCCCGCCAGCGCCTCGATGTACCGGTTGCCGGCGGTGTCGAAGACATGAATCCCCTCGCCCCGCTCCAGCACCATGGGCCCCACCTCCTGATGGCGGCGGGCATTGGTGTAGGGGTGCATGTGGTATTCGATGTCCCGGGCCTCGGGCGAGTTCGGCAGCGTGTCCATGGCGGCTCCCAGCGGTTCGTCGGCGCGGGCCGGCCCCGCGCGGGCCTGCAGTGTCCGGCCGCAGACGGGAAAGGTCAAGCCGGGCTCCGCGCGGCCCGTCCCGCCGGCCTGAACGCCGACTGTCACCCAGACGTCACCGATGCGTCATTTGCGCGTGATCCTGCCGTGCAAACGAGCGCGGCGGGCCAGAAGAGCCCGCGGTCAAAGGGACAAGAACATGGCCCATCCTTCGCGGAACCTCCTGAGCCTGCTGTGCGCCACCGCCCTGGCGGGGTTTGCGCCCGGCGTCGCCGTCGCCTGCACCGAGGGCGCCGGCACACCCCCCACCCTGCTGTGCGACGGCCCCTCCGGCCCGGTGGCCAGCACCCTCGACGGGCTTGCGGTGACCGTCACGCCCGAGGGCGTGGTCAGCTCCGACAACCGCGACACACCCCCCTTCGCGCTGGGCGGCACGGGCCAGAGCGTGGCGAACGAAGGCACGATCCGCAACACCGACACCCGAAACAACACCAATGCCATCCAGGGCACCGGCGACGGGCTCCAGGTCGACAATTCCGGCCTGATCGAAAGCGGCGACCGCGCGGTGCACGTCCTCGGCGGTGCGGCCGATTTCAGCCTGATCAACCGCGAGGACGGCGTCATCCGGTCGCGTCGCCAGGCCGTGCGCACCGAGGTCGAGACCGCCTCGCGCAACGGCTTCGTCGAGAACTTCGGTCTCATTGAAAGCTCCAACGGCCGCGCGGTCCAGATGCGCGGCACCGGCTCGACCGTGATCAACCACGGCACGCTGATCGGCGGCGAGGAGGTCATCGAGGGCCGGCTTGACTTCACCGTGGAAAACCACGGGCTCATCGCCATCCGAGGCCTGTCCTGGGACCCGGTGACCCGGACCTGGACCGACAGCGGCGCGCCGACCGACGAGGACGGGGTGCAGTTTTCCTCGGGGCGGATCGACAACTGGGGCGTGATCCTCTCGACCGATGACGGCATCGATATCGACGAGGGCATCGTCCACAACCACGCCACCGGCGTCATCATCTCGGCCGCGCCTGACAGCGTACGGGATTCGGGGGGCATCGACATCGATCCGGTGCTGCAGATCCCCGGCGTGCCCGACGCGGAACACCCGCCTGCGGGTGCGCTGACCATCATCAACGAGGGCTACATCGAGGGACCCCGCGCCATCGTGGCCGACCTCGACAGCATCGCGCCGCTGGACATCACCAACGCCGGCACGCTGGTCGGCCGCTCGGGCGTGGCCATCGACCTCGCGCCGGGGCAGGGTGACACCACCATCACGCTGAGGGACGGCAGCGTCATCGACGGCGACATCCTGTTCGGGGCAGGTGGGCTCAACACGCTGGTGCTCGGACCCTTCGCCGACGGCGCGCGCATGTCCGGCACGGTCGGCGCGCGGGAGGACGCGGGCTTCGATCTGGCCTTCGGCACCGGCTTCGCGCTCGAGGATTTCCGGGCCTACCTGCTGCGGGGCGATCGGTTCGACCTGCACCTTGCGGCTGGCACCGGCACCATCGGCTTCGCGCTCTTCGGGGTGAACGCCGTCGCGTTCGATGGCCAGAGCTTCACCGCCCAGGGCTTTGCCGATTTCCTCGGCGCGGGCGGCGTCAGCGTCATCCCGCTGCCGGCGGCAGGCTGGCTGTTGCTGGGCGGCCTCGGCGCGCTGGCGGCGCTCCACCGCCGGCGCCGCGCTGCCTGAGGGCTGTCGTCCGGTCCTGCCTGTCTGACGGGCAATTGACCCCGTCGACCCGTCCGGGCGCCCGGCCCCGGGCGGGTTTTGCATTGTCGCGCGCGCTTGACTGCGCTAGCCGCGGTCGCGACCATGGTGCGCGGGCCCCGGCCCGCCGCCGCAAGCACAGGGAGCGTTGGCGCAGGGCATGGCTGGTTCGACCCCGCTTCTGGCCGCCGAGGGGCTGACGCGGCGCTTCGGCACGCTCGTCGCCAACGATTCGGTGGACCTGACGGTCATGCCGGGCGAGATCCATGCGCTGCTGGGCGAAAACGGCGCGGGCAAGTCCACGCTGGTCAAGATGCTCTACGGCCTGCTTCAGCCCGACGGGGGCCGCATCCTGTGGAAGGGGCGGGAGATGACGCTGCCCACGCCGAAGGCTGCACGGGCCATGGGCGTGGGCATGGTGTTCCAGCATTTCTCGCTGTTCGACGCGCTTACGGTGGCGGAAAACGTGGCGCTGGCGCTGGACGAGGCCCGCCCGCTGCGCCAGGTCGCCGAGGAGCTTGCCGACATCTCCCGCGCCTATGGCCTGCCGCTGGAGCCGCGGCGCGAGGTCTGGCGGCTGTCGGTGGGCGCCCGCCAGCGCATCGAGATCGTGCGCTGCCTGATGCAGAACCCGGACCTGCTGATCCTGGACGAGCCCACCTCGGTGCTGACCCCGCAGGAGACCGAGGGTCTGTTCGACACGCTCCGCACCCTGCGCGGCGAGGGGCGCGCGGTCCTCTACATCTCCCACAAGCTCGAGGAGGTGCGGGGACTGTGCGAGGCCGCCACGATCCTGCGCATGGGAAAGGTCGTGGACCGCTGCGACCCGCGCCAGGAGACCGCCGGGAGCCTGGCGCGCATGATGGTCGGCAGCCAGATCGCGGAGGTCCGCCGGGCCCGCGCCGAGGCCCGCATCGGTCCCGTACGCCTGCGCGTCGACAATCTCTCGCTGGCCTCCGAGGACCCCCAGGGCACCTCGCTCAAGGGCATCAACCTCGAGGTCGGCGCGGGCGAGATCCTCGGCATCGCCGGTGTCGCCGGCAACGGCCAGGACGAGCTGTTCGCGGCCCTCTCCGGCGAGCAGCGCGCCCCCGAGGCCGGCAATGTCCTGCTCGACGGCGTGCCGGTCGGCTGGAACGGCATCAACGCCCGGCGCCGTGCGCAGGCGGCCTTCGTGCCCGAGGAGCGCCTCGGTCACGCCGCCGCCCCGCGCCTGCCGCTGTCGGAAAACGCGCTGATGGCCGGGCACGCCTCTGGCCACTTCACCCGCCGCGGCCTGATCGACCGTGGCCGCATGCTGGGCTGGGTCGACGCCGTCACCCGCGCCTTCGACGTGCGCAAGGGCCCCCGTGACCCCGAGGCGCGCGCCCTGTCGGGCGGTAATTTGCAGAAATTCGTGGTCGGCCGCGAGATCCTGCGCAAACCGCGCCTGCTGGTGGTCTCGCAACCCACCTGGGGCGTCGACGCGGGCGCCGCGACGCTGATCCGGCAGGCGCTGATCGACCTCGCCGCGGATGGCGCGTCGGTGCTGGTGATTTCCCAGGACCTCGACGAGCTGTTCGAGATCGCCGACCGCATGGCGGTGATCTTCCACGGCCGGCTGTCGCCGGCCTATCCGGTGGGCGACCTGAGCCGCGAGGCGGTGGGCCTGCTGATGGGCGGCGAGGGCTTCGGGCCCGTGGCGCGGGAGGCCGCCTGATGCGCCTCACGCTGGAGCGGCGCGACAGCACCGGCATGGCGGGGCTCCTGCTCTCGCCCCTGCTGGCCGTCGCGCTGACGCTCGCCTCCTCCATCGTGGTGTTCTGGGCCCTCGGCCAGGATCCGTGGCGCGCGCTCAACGTCTATTTCCTGATGCCGGTGTCGGACTTCTGGGGCGTGCAGGAGGTCGCGGTGAAGGCCACGCCGCTGGTGCTGATCGCGGTGGGGCTGGCGCTGTGCTTCCGGTCGGGCAACTGGAACATCGGCGCCGAGGGGCAGTTCCTGATCGGCGCGATCTGCGGGGGCGGCATCGCGGTCTGGACCCACGGCTGGGGCGGGCCCTGGGTGCTGCCGCTGATGCTGGTGGCGGGGATGGTCGGCGGCGCGCTCTACGGCCTCATCCCGGCGATCCTGAAGACCCGTCTGCGCGTGAACGAGATCCTCGTGTCGCTGATGCTGGTCTATGTGGCAGACCTGCTGCTGGACTGGCTGGTGCGGGGGCCGTGGCGCGACCCGTTCGGGTTCAACATGCCCCAGACCATCACCTTCGCCCCCGAGGCCACCCTGCCGATCCTGTTCGATGGCGGGCGGATGAACCTCGGCACCGTGATCACGCTGGTGGTGGTGGCGGTTGCGACCGTGGTGATGGCCCGCACGCTGAAGGGTTTCGAGATCAAGCTGGTGGGCGAGGCCCCCCGTGCCGCCCGCTTCGCAGGCTTCGACGACAAGCGGCTGACGCTGACGGTGTTCGCCGTGTCGGGCGCGCTGGCGGGGCTCGCGGGCGTGATGGAGGCCGCGGGCACCGTGCGCCAGCTCCTGCCCGGCTTCTCGCCCGGATACGGCTTCACCGCGATCATCGTGGCCTTCTTGGGGCGGCTGAACCCGGTGGGGTGCCTGATCGCAGGGGTGTTCATCGCCATCACCTTCATCGGCGGCGAGAATGCCCAGATCATCCTGCGCCTGCCGCGGGACATGACGCTGGTGTTCCAGGGGATGCTGCTGTTCTACATCCTCGCCTGCGATACGCTGATCCTCTATCGCCCGCGCCTCGTGCCGCGGAGGGCCCCGGCATGACGCTCGCCGAGGCGATCTTCCTCACCGTCATAACCGCCTCCACGCCGCTGCTGCTGGCGGCCATCGGAGAGCTTGTGGTGGAACGCTCGGGTGTGCTGAACCTTGGCGTCGAGGGGATGATGATCATGGGCGCGGCCTCGGGGGTGGCAATCGCCATCATCACCGGCTCCAGCCTGCTGGGGGTGGTGGCGGCCATCGGCGCGGGCATGGCCATGGCGGCGCTGTTTGCGCTCCTGACCCTGGGCCTGGCCACCAACCAGGTCGCCGCGGGCCTGTCGCTGACGATCTTCGGGCTGGGGCTGTCGGGGGTGATCGGCGCGCCCTTCGTGGGCGTGCCGCGCGCGGGCATCCCCCGCATCGAGGTGCCGATCCTGTCCGACATCCCCGTGATCGGCGCGATCTTCTTCCGCCAGGACCCGTTCGTGTATCTGTCCATCGCGCTGGTGCTCGGGGTGGCGTGGTTCCTGTGGCGCACCAAGGCGGGGCTCGTGCTGCGGGCCTGCGGGGAAAACCCCGTATCGGCGCATGCGCTGGGCTATCCCGTGCTGCGCATCCGCTTCCTGGCGGTGCTGTTCGGGGGTGCCTGCGCGGGGCTCGGCGGCGCCTACCTGTCGCTGGTGCTGACGCCCTTCTGGACCGCCGGGATGACCGCCGGCCGCGGCTGGATCGCCCTCGCCATCGTGGTCTTCGCCTCCTGGCTGCCGTGGCGGGCGATGCTGGGCGCCTATCTCTTCGGCGGCCTCATCATCCTGCAGCTGCATGCCCAGAGTGCCGGCATCCGCGTCCCGTCGCAGCTGCTGGCCGCGCTGCCGTATCTGCTGACCATCGTCGCCCTGACCGTCATCATGGCCCTGCGCCGGGGCGGCGGACAGGTCGCGCCCCAGGGCCTCGGCCGCCCCTTCGTCCCCGACCGCTGAGTCCCGACCGCTGACAGTTCAACCGCCCGCGGACCGGGCGGCCCAACAGAGAGGAGACCTCCCCGTGACCCTGACACGCCGTAACGTTCTGGCCGGCGCCTCGGCGCTCGCCGCATCCTCCACGCTGCCCTTCGCCGCCCGCGCGAACGATCCGCTCGGCGTCGGCTTCGTGCTGATCGGCCCGGTGGGCGATTTCGGCTGGTCCACCATGCATGACGTCGGCCGCCGCCGCATGGAGGAGGTGCTGGGCGACGCCGTCACCACCACCCAGGTCGAGGCCGTCGCCCCGCCCGATTTCGACCGCGTCGTCAATACGCTCGCCCGCGCCGGAAACCGGCTGATCTTCACCACCTCCTTCAGCTACTTCCAGCCCACCCTGCGCATGGCCGAGCAGTTCCCCGACGTGATGTTCGAGAACGCCACCGGCACCTCGACCCGCGACAACCTCGCCATCTACAACGCCCGCTTCTACGAAGGCCGCTATGTCCAGGGCGTGATCGCGGCGATGAAGTCGCAGACCAAGCAGATCGGCTATGTCGCCTCCTTCCCGGTGCCGGAGGTGATCCACGCCATCAACACGGTGATGCGCGGCGCCTGGTCGGTGGACCCGGAAATGCGTATCCGCGTGGTCTGGGTGAACGCCTGGTTCAACCCGGGCGTCGAGGCCGATGCGGCGCGGGCGCTGGTGGACCAGGGCTGCGACGTGCTGTGCCAGCACACCGACAGCCCCGCACCGCTGCAACTCGCCGACGAGCGCGGCATCCACGGCTTCGGCCAGGCCTCGGACATGACCCGCTTTGCGCCCAACGCGCACCTGACCTCGTCGATCAACAACTGGGGCGACTACTACGCCGCCCGCGCCCAGGCGATGATCGACGGGACATGGGAGCCCGCGGACACCTGGGGTGGCCTTGAATCGGGCATGTTCGAGCTGGCGCCCTTCACCAACATGACCCCGGAACAGGCCTCCACCGCCGAGAACGTGGTGGCGGGGCTGCGCGACGGCTCGATCGACCCCTTCGCGGGGCCCATCGTCAACCAGGCCGGAGAGCAGGTGATCGCCGAGGGCGAGAGCCTGACCGACGACCAGATCCGCGCGATGAACTTCTTCTACGAGGGCATCGACGTCTCCATGCCGGGCTGAGCCCCGGCCACGGTCCCGGCCGGGCCATCGCCTGGGCCGGGACCTGCGTCCCCCGGCCGCCTCTCGGAGGGATCGCGTCGCCGCATGGCCCCTGTGCCATAAGGCCGCGTCACGGCGACCCTGTCGCCGGTTCCGTCGCGCAGATGTCGTCTGGCTGCCTCCAGAGGACGCTCTTTCGCCACGGCCGTCGTGCGCGTGTCACGCCTGCGGCGCGCGGACGCCCAACGCGCAGGCAGGCCCGACAGAACCGCGCCCGCCCCCATCGCATGGGTCTTGTCAGACGGCCGCCGCCAGATATAGTCACTGGGCCGGGTGGGGTGGCATCCTCCGGCACCACGGAAACGGCAGCGGCCTTCCGCCTGTGCGCGGCGCCGCAGGGCAACGGGGGCGGCGGATGGAGCATCACGGCCAGAGGCGCAGTTGCAGCGCTGGCAGCAGGGTGGCGGACCCGCCCGATCGACCGGCCCGGCCCCGGCGAAGTCCCGGGGCGCAGCCATGAGCGCCGCGGTCGCCAACCTCCGCACGCTGGTGCTGAATGCCGACATGCAGCCGCTCAGCTGGGCGCCCCTGTCGGTCTGGAACTGGCAGGACGCGTTCGTGGCGGTCATCCAGGGCCGCGTGATCCAGGTCAAGACCTACGACGACGTGGTGGTGCGCTCGGCCTCCCAGGCCTTCCAGATCCCCGCCGTCATCGCTCTCAAGCGGTACCGCCGGCGCAAGCGCGCGCCCTTCACCCGCTTCAATCTGTTCCTGCGCGACGAGTTCCGCTGCCAGTATTGCGGCGACCGCTTCGAGGCCCGCGACCTCACATTCGACCACGTGATCCCGCGCAGCCGCGGCGGCGTCTCGGCCTGGACCAACATCGTCGCCGCCTGCCGCGCCGACAACATCCGCAAGGCCAACAAGACCCCTCAGGCCGCCGGCATGAAGCTCCTCCGGCCCCCGTTCGAGCCCAGCCCCTACCAGCTCGACGCCACCGCCCGCCAGCTCCCCTGGGTCAAGGCCGACCTCCACCAGACCTGGATGGACTTCCTCTACTGGGACAGCGAGCTGGACATCTAATCTTCGGATGTCACTTCGGGTTTTTGTGAATCCCGCCGGGCGAGCGTTGTGCAACGGCGCCGAAGTGGGACTGCCGCGCCACGCGCGCCCCCAACGCGACCCTGCGCGCCAAGCGTCACTACGGTCGGGCAGTCTGGAAACGTTGGACGGGATATCACGCCCGCAGCCGCGCTGAGGCCTGACTGCGGGGCCTCAAGGCCTTCGGCGAGCGCATCGCCGCCGTTCGCCATGGACGCTCGGACCAATGGCGCTCCAAGGGCTCACTCGCGACCTCCAGACCGCCGAAATTCACATCCGTGTCATTCGCAGGCTCTCTCGAACCGGTGGCGTTCGCCTGCTCATTCATGAACCGCTTCAACGCCCTCGGCACCGCCGAGATCGTCCGCGTGGCCTGAAGCCAAGGGCGAAAGGGGAAGTCACGTCCCAGACCGCCGTTCTGCACCACTGGCGCTGGGGTGGACCAGGTCGGCCTGCGGGGGCGGGGGGCTCTGCCCCCGTCCTAATGCATGGGGAGCAGCCCATGTGGCTCCTCGACGGCAGGAGGTCTGCACCACCCCCGCGGCGCGTCCCCGCGAATCCAGGCGCCGGTTCGGGCGGCTGCAACTCGATACGCCCGGCGTGCGTTCATGCGAAAGCGGACGGGGTCGACCTAGACGTCGCGCCACTCCAAGGGCCCGAGCGACCCGGCGCGGGGCAGGGGGTCAGCGTTGGAGGTCGCGGCTCTGGAGGGCCAAGGTGATTTCCTCGCGGATGAGCCGGCGCAGCTTGCGGGTCAGGTGGGCGCCGGTGTCGCCGCGCAGCTCGTCGCGCACGGCGCGGGCAAGCAACGCGCGCAGGGCGGCGTCCTCCAGCTCCGGCGCGGGCGCCGGCGCTGC
>SKMM01000208.1 GCA_007121055.1 Paracoccaceae bacterium
ACGAAACCGCCCAGATCATGGAATACTCCAGCCAGCTCGAGGCCAAGTCCGAGGAACTCGCCCGGACCGCCCGGCAGCTGCGCGAGGCCAACGACATGCTCACCAAGCTCTCGGTCCAGAAAGACGCCTTCCTCTCCCAGATCAGCCACGAATTGCGCACCCCCATGACCTCGATCCGGGCCTTTTCCGAGATCCTCAAGGACACGGGCGACTTGACACCCGAGGAGGCGCGCAAATACGCCAGCATCATCCAGGACGAGGCCATCCGCCTCACCCGCCTGCTCGACGACCTCCTCGACCTCTCGGTGCTCGAAGCGGGGCGCGTCCAGCTCAAGCCCGAACCCACCACCCTGCGCGCGCTCATCGATCGCGCCATCACCGCCTCCGGGTCCGTCGCCCCCGAGCGCCCTTTCGCCATAGACCGCGACCCCCGCGCCGAGGAGATTGCGCTCGACACCGACGCCGGCCGCCTGGCGCAGGTCTTCATCAACGTGCTGTCGAACGCCCGGAAATACTGCGACGCCGAGCGACCGCGCCTTGCGATCCGCGTCCGCGAGGCCGGTGGCATGGTCGAGGTCGATTTCGTCGACAACGGCTCGGGCATCCCCAAGAAGAGCCAGGCGCTGATCTTCGAGAAATTCGCCCGCCTCACCGACCAGATGCAGGCCGGCGGCGCGGGCCTCGGCCTCGCCATCTGCCGCGAGATCATGCACAACCTCGGTGGCGAGATCGCCTACATCCCAGGCCAGGGCGGGGCTGCCTTCCGCGTCAGCTTCCCCCCCGTGCTGCCGGTGCGCGAGGACACCGAGGCCGCCGCCGAGTAACCTGCCGTCAACCTCGTTGCCTCATGGATGGCGCCAAGGGTCGGGACGCGCCCGCGGGGCACTTGGCCGGCGGATCGGACGTGGCATGACATGGGGGACGCACGGATCATGGCAGGGGACGACGCGGCCACCGGCGGTATGGTGCTCAGGCGCAAGGCGGCCGGTGGCCGACCGCCGCCACCCGAGCCCACGGAACCCCTCGCGCCGCGGGCGCTGCGACGGGCGCTGGCGCGGGCGGCGCAGGCCGATTGCGGGCTTGCGCTGGCCGCGACCGAGCTGCGCGTGATCGACGCCTCCCTGGCCGAGTTGCTGGAGGTGCTGGAGCTGAACGCCCTGCTGGCGGTGATGGAGGGGCCGGGGGACCGGCTTGGCCTGATGGCGGTGGGCCCGGCGGTGCTGACCGGCCTGATCGAACACCGGACCACCGGCGCCGTGGGCGGCGCCGAGCTGCAGACTCGCCGACCGACCCGCACCGACGCGGCGATGTGTGCGGGCCTGCTCGACCGCACCATGGCCGAGCTGGAGGCGGGCCTTGCCGGCACGTCCGATCTCGGCTGGGCCGGCGGGTACCGCTACGCGTCCTTCCTCGACGACGCGCGCCCGCTGGGCCTCCTGCTGGAGGATGTGCCCTATCAGATCCTCGACGTGGCGCTGGAGCTTGCGGGCGGGGCACGCCGGGGCCGGCTGATTCTCGCGCTGCCGCGTACCCCTGCGCGCCGTGGCCTTGCCTTGCCCCAGCGCGCCGATTCGGAGGCCGGTCCGGCAGACGGCGCCGCGGGCGATGCCGCGATCTGGCGCGACCGCCTGACCCGGACGGTGATGGGGAGCCCCGCGCGGCTGGAGGCGGTCCTCCACCGGCTGCGGATCCCCCTCAACGCCGCACTGGCCTGGCAGCAGGGCGATTTTGTGCTGCTGCCCGGCGCGGCGCTCGACTCGGTCCGCCTCGAGAGTGGTGGCGGCAAGCCCCTGGCGCACGCCCGGCTGGGCCAGACCCTGGGCCAACGCGCCCTGCGCCTGCAGCTCCCCCAGCCCGATGACCCGTCGCGGCCAGAAAAGGACACCTGACGCCTCCCTCAGGTGATGAGGTCGGCCCCTAATCTTGGGAGGGCAGGAGGCGGTCCGCAGCAGCGCCGCGACCAACCTTGGTCGCCTGCACAGGATGCGCGACGGCACCGCACGGAGCCCGCGACCCAGGGGCAGTTGGGGGCCGTTCCAGCAGGTGTCGCACCGATGATGTTGGCGTACGGCAGGAGCTTGCTGTCCATTGGCCTCGGCCGTCCGTCTCCCGGCCGACGGACGCCCACGGCACGGCTCAGGGTCAGGTTCCCTTAGCCAGAAGATGCCGGTTGCGGGCGACGCGACGGCGGAGAGGACGGCATTTGGGCATCGGCCGTGACAGCTGGCGATGCGGCGACAGTCCTTGAGGCGGCCGAACGTGATCTCGGTGCGGGGTGGAACTGGCACCGGCGCTGGTCCTGTCAGACGGGTTTGCTGCGCGATGTCCGGCCAGGGCTGACTGGCGGTCAGATTTGTGCCGGGTGATCACATCAACCCCGACGTGGGCGTATGCCCTTGACTTTCGACACTTCGCGAACCCGTCCGCGTCGCAGCCACGGTGCGCGACGAGCCACGCGGCAGACCGGCATCACGCGTGCCACTCAGGCAGCGCAGAACGCCGGGCTGCCAGTGGCGCCCACAGAAGTCATTGATGACGGACGGATCGTGCTGCGCCACGCCGTCGACACCGGTCAGCGGCCGGGCGACCTGCTGTGCATGCCTCGGAGCGCCTACGGCGGTGACGCCTGCCGGTGCGGCAGGGTAAGACACGGCGCTGTGTCGCGGTGCCGGTCAGTGCGCATCTGAGGCAAACCTTCGACATACGCCGCATCGAGCGGTCACGGTCCTCGCCACGATAGGGGGACGCAGCTGCACCAGCGACGGCTTCCGAACATCCTGGGGCAAGGCCTGCGAAGCCGCCGGAATCGAGGGGCTGACGTTTCGCGACCTGAGAGGGACCGCGGTCACCCGTCTGGCGCTGGCAGGGTGCAGTGTCCCGGAGATCGCCGCCATCAACAGCCACTCGCTGCGGGACGTGGAGAAGATCCTCGCCCCCCCCTCCCTGGGCCACCCCACGGGGCTCGCCGCGGCGTCCATCGCCCGACTGGAATGACACGGAGTGGGAACGGGACCTGCAAACCGCGCTGCAAAACGGTGCTACATGCATTCTGGCGACGGTTACGAAGACGTCGCCCGGTCAACCTCTTGAACTGGCAGGGGCAGAGGGACTCGAACCCCCGACCCTCGGTTTTGGAGACCGATGCTCTACCGACTGAGCTATACCCCTTGCGTGGACGGGGAGTTACGTCAGTGCCGGCGGGAAATCAAGGCGTCGTCGCCGGGTATTCGGGCCGGGGGCCGTCGGGCGGCAGGATCGGGTGGCCCCGGAGCGGAGATATCGGATCCCGCGCGGGTGTCCCGGCCTGAACGGCGGGCGAGGGCGAGCGGCGCGGCGGGCGGCGGCGCCGCTCGCCGTGCTCAGAGCTTTTCCATGAGTTCGGGGACTGCGGTGAACAGGTCCGCGACCAGACCGTAGTCGGCGACTTGGAAGATCGGCGCCTCCTCGTCCTTGTTGATGGCGACGATGACCTTGCTGTCTTTCATGCCCGCGAGGTGCTGGATCGCGCCCGAGATACCCACGGCGATGTAGAGCTCTGGCGCCACGACCTTGCCGGTCTGGCCCACCTGCCAGTCGTTGGGGGCGTAGCCTGAATCGACCGCCGCGCGGGAGGCGCCCACGGCGGCGCCCAGCTTGTCGGCGAGTTTCTCGATGATGGCGAAGTCTTCCTCGGAGCCCAGCGCCCGGCCGCCCGAGACCACGCGCTTGGCCGAGGTCAGTTCGGGGCGGTCCGATTCGGCGACCTTGTCCTCGACCCATTCCGACAGGCCGGGATCGTCGGCGGCTGCGATGGTCTCCACCGGGGCGGCGGCGCCGTCGCCCGCGGCCTCGAAGGTGGAGGTGCGGATCGACAGGACCTTTTTCGGGTCGGAGGATTTCACCGTCTGGACGGCGTTGCCCGCATAGATCGGCCGCTCGAAGGTGTCGGCATCGACCACGCCCGAGATGTCCGAGATCACCATCACGTCCAGAAGCGCCGCCACCCGCGGCAGGATGTTCTTGGCATCCGTCGTGGCCGGCGCTGCGATGTGGCTGTAGTCGTCCGCCAGCGCCACCATCAGCGCCGCCGTGGGCTCGGCCAGCCGGTGGCCGTAACGCGTGTCCTCGGCCACAAGAACCTTCGCGACACCCTCGATCGTTGCGGCCTCGGCCGCGGCGTCGGCCGCGCGGGCGCCCGCGCACAGTACCGTCACCTCGCCCATCTGCGCGGCCGCGGTCACGGCCTTGGCCGTGGCGTCGCGGTTCAACGTCCCGTCGGTGACCTCGGCCAGAAGAAGCACGCCCATCACAGCACCCCCGCTTCGTCCTTGAGTTTCGCGATCAGCTCGTCGACCGAGCCCACCTTGATGCCGGCCTTGCGACCCTCGGGCTCGACGGTCTTGAGCACGGTCAGCCGCGGGGCGACATCGACGCCGAAATCGGCCGGCGTCTTCTCCTCCAGCGGCTTCTTTTTGGCCTTCATGATATTGGGCAGGCTGGCATAGCGCGGCTCGTTGAGGCGCAGGTCCACGGTGACGATGGCGGGCGTGGCGACGCGGATGGTCTGCAGGCCGCCGTCCACCTCGCGGGTCACCAGCGCCTTGCCGTCCTCCAGCTCGAGCTTCGAGGCGAAGGTGGCCTGCGGCCAGCCCAGAAGGGCGGCCAGCATCTGGCCCGTGGCGTTCATGTCGTTGTCAATGGCTTGCTTGCCGCAGATCACCAGCCCGGGGCCCTCGGCGTCGATCACGGCCCTGAGCAGCTTCGCCACCGCCAGCGGCTCGATGTCGGTGTGCACGTCATCGGCCGCCACGATCAGGATCGCGCGGTCGGCGCCCATGGCGAGCGCCGTGCGCAGCGTCTCGGCAGCCTGCTTCACGCCGATGGAAACGGCAATGATTTCTTCGGCCTTCCCGGCTTCCTTCAATCGGATCGCCTCTTCGACGGCGATCTCGTCGAAGGGGTTCATGGACATCTTGACGTTGGCCAGATCGACGCCGGAACCGTCCGCCTTGACGCGGACCTTCACGTTGTAGTCGATCACGCGCTTGACGGGCACGAGTACCTTCATGGGCGTGTCTCTCCTTGCGATTGCCGCGTAGGTCGGCTCACGCAGGCGTCATATAGCCACGCTTGCGCAGAAAACAGGGGTAAATCGCCGCGCCCCGGCCTGCCGTGGGGGGCAGGGGGCCGTCTGTCCGGGCGCCGATCTGTCGGCTGGCTGGGCTGCAGCCTCCGTCCGCTCAGCGGTTCGCGCCGGGAACCCAGAGGACATCGGCGCGGCCCTCGTCGTTGGCGATGCGGGCGGCGACGAAGAACCAGTCGGACAGGCGGTTGAGGTAGCGGATGGCGGCCTCGTTCACGCCTTCGAGCGAGGAAAGCTCCACCGTCAGCCGCTCGGCCCGGCGGGCAACCGTGCGGCAGTGGTGCAGATGCGCCGAGAGCGCACTGCCGCCCGGCAGGATGAACGAGCGCAGCGGCTCCAGCCGCGCGTTCATGGCGTCGATCTCGGTCTCGAGCCGGTCGACCTGGGCGGGAACCATGCGCAGAACGGGATAGCCCGCCTCATCGTCGCGGTCCATGTCCGGACGGCAGAGGTCGGCACCGAGGTCGAACAGGTCGTTCTGGATGCGCGCCATCTGCGCGTCCAACTCGCCGTCGGCCTGCTGGCGCGCAAGTCCGAGGGCCGCATTCAACTCGTCCACCGTGCCATAGGCCGTCACGCGGGCCGAGAACTTGGCGACCCGCGTGCCATTGCCCAGCGCGGTTTCGCCCGCATCGCCGGTGCGGGTGTAGATGCGATTGAGAACGACCATGCCTGCCTCCGCCGCGGGCGTGCCCGCCCGCCTGTCTATGCTCTACGCCGCCGGGCCTCAGCCCTGGGCGCGCACTACCACGAATAGAACGATAAGCACCACGGCCACCGCCTGCAGTCCCAGGCGCCAGCGCATCATGCGGTTGCCGTGACGGCGGTTGAACTCGCCGCCCTTGGCGAAGCCGCCGATGCCAACAGCCAGCACACCCAGAACCGCGAACACGGCGAGCGCAGCGAGGAGGAAAAGCGGGTCGGACAGCATGGCGCTTCCCTTTCGGTTTCCCTCCTAACTAACCCGTGAGGGCGCGAAGGCGAACTGGAATCTTTCGCCCGGACAGGCCGGGGCGTGAAGCACCCGGGCTTGGCCGGCATGGGGTCAGACGATCTCGATCAGTTCGATGTCGAAGGTCAGGTCGCGGCCCGCGAGCGGATGGTTGGCGTCGAGCACCACCACCTCATCAGTGACCTCGGCCACGGTGACGGGCAGGGCCTGACCCTCGGGGGTCTGCACCTGCAGCCGCGTGCCGGGGTCGAGCGGGATGTGGTCGGGCACCTGCGCGCGCGGCACCTGCTGAAGGCCTTCGGGGCGGTGATCGCCATAGGCTTCGGCGGCGGGGACCTCGACCACCTTCTTCTCGCCCACGCTCATGCCGGGCAGGGCCTTGTCGAGGCCAGGGATGATCTGGCCCGAGCCCACGGTGAATTCCAGCGGATCGCGGCCGTCGGAACTGTCGAAGCTGGAGCCGTCGGCGAGGGTGCCGTTGTAATGGATACGGACGGTGTCGCCCGTTTTCACGGTGCTCATGGAGAGACCTCATTTTCTGGGAAGGCCCCTTGGGGCCGGGTGCCCCGAGGCGGGGCCGTGAATTTCGGAGGCCGCCGGCAAGCGGGTGCTCCGTCTATCCGATCAAAAGTGGCGATTCGGGCCGCGCATGTAAACCCCCGCCGGGGCCGGGTTGCGGGGGCCGGTGGCCTGTTCTAGCGTCATAGCCTTGCAGGGAGGGCGCATGGCGGAGGCTCAGGGCCAGCTGAAGGCGATCCGGGGCGCGGTCGTGGCGCGGCGCGCGGAGCTGATCGCGCTGACGCAGGCGATGGTGCGCATCCCGACGCTGAACCCGCCCGGTCGCCTCTATGCCGAATTCTGCGACATGCTGCGCGCCAGGCTGGAGGGCGCGGGCTGGCAGGTGCAGGTCCTGCGCGCCACCGGCGCCCCGGGGGACAGCGACGCGCACCCGCGCTGGAACCTCGTCGCGCGTCTGGAGGGCGCAGCGCCCGGCGAGACGGTGCATTTCAACAGCCATCACGACGTGGTGCCGGTGGGCGCGGGCTGGACCCGCGACCCCTTCGGTGCCGAGCTCGACCAGGGTCGAATCTGGGGCCGCGGCACCTGCGACATGAAGGGCGGGCTGGCCACCTCGATCATCGCGGCCGAGGCCTTTGCGGCGGCCGTTCCCGCGTTTGCCGGCGCCATCGAGGTCAGTTCCGTGGCCGACGAGGAATCGGGCGGCTTCGCCGGCACCGCCTGGCTGGCCCAGCGCGGCTGGTTTGACCCCGCGCGGGTGCAGCATGTCATCATCCCCGAACCCCTGCACAAGGACAGCATCTGCCTGGGCCACCGCGGCGTCTGGTGGGCCGAGGTCGAAACCCATGGACGCATCGCCCACGGCTCCATGCCATTCCTCGGCGACAGTGCCATCGCCCACATGGGCGCGCTTTTGCACGAGATCGACACGGTGCTGCAGCCGGCGCTTGCCGCAAGGCGCACCGCCATGCCGGTGATCCCCGAGGGCGCCCGCGCCTCGACGCTGAACATCAACGCCATCCACGGCGGCGAGCCAGAGCAGGCGCAGGGCTACACCGGCCTGCCCACCCCCTGCGTCGCCGACCGCTGCCGCATCGTGCTGGACCGCCGCTTCCTGGCCGAGGAGCGGTTGGAGGACGTCAAGGCCGAGATCCGCGACCTTGTGGGCCGGGTGGCTTCGCGGCGGGGGTTTTCCTTCGAGCTCCGCGAGCTGTTCGAGGTCCACCCCTCCATGACCACCCCCGACGCGCCGGTGGTGCGGGCGCTGGCCGACGGCATTGCGGCGGTGTTCGGCCGGCCGGCCGCGCTGGTGGCCTCGCCCGGGACCTATGACCAGAAACATGTGGACCGGATCGGCGGGCTGAAGAACGTCATCGCCTATGGGCCCGGGGTGCTGGACCTCGCGCATCAGCCCGACGAGTGGATTGCGGTGGACGACATGTGCGAGGCCGCCTGCGTGATGGGACTTGCGCTTGCGACGCTTCTGGGCCGACAGTCGGCCGAAGCCGCGGCTTGTACCGCATGAACTTGGCGAGGGGCGCGCCCGCGCGCCCGGACAGGGAGGGGACGCGATGACACGTCCAGTCACGCTTTCGGCCGTGGCACTGGCACTGGGCCTGGCGGCACCGCTGGGGGCGCAGGCGCAGGGCACCATCAGCCTCGGCATGGTGCTGGAGCCGCCGGGGCTCGACCCCACCGCCGGCGCGGCCGCCGCGATCCGCGAGGTCACCTATGCCAACATCTTCCAGGGGCTGACGCGGTTCGGCCCTGACGGGTCGATCCTGCCATCGCTCGCGCGCGAGTGGGAGATCAGCGAAGACGGCCTGACCTATACCTTCCACCTCGCCCAGGGCGTGACCTTCCACGACGGCACGCCAATGACCGCGGCGGACGTGGTCTTCACCCTCGACCGCGCCCGCGCCGAGGGCTCCACCAACGCCCAGCCGCAGCTCTTTGCCGCCATCGACAGTGTCGAGGCGCTCAATGACCACACCGTCCGCGTCACCCTGTCCCAACCCGACGGGGCGTTCCTGTTCAACATGGCCTGGGGCGACGCGGTGATCCTGTCGCCCGAGAGCGTGGACACGAACGCCTCCAACCCCATCGGCACCGGCCCGTTCCGCTTCGTGCGCTGGGTCCAGGGCGACCGCATCGAGCTTGAGCGCAACCCTGACTACTGGGGCGAGCCCGTGGCGTTGGAGCGCGCCACCTTCCGCTTCATCCAGGACCCCAACGCGGCCTTCGCCGCCATGATGGCCGGCGACGTCGATGCGTTCCCGAACTTCCCCGCCCCCGAGACGCTGGCGCAGTTCGAGGCCGACCCGCGCTTCTCCGTCATCGTGGGCAACACCGAGGGCAACACGATCCTCGCCATGAACCACCGCCACGAGGCCCTCGCCGACATCCGCGTCCGCCAGGCCATCGCCCACGCCATCAACCGCCAGGACATCATCGACGGCGCCATGTTCGGCTTCGGCACCCCGATCGGGACGCATTTCGCCCCGCACCACCCCGATTACGTGGACCTGACCGAGCTGTCGCCCCACGACCCAGACGCCGCCCGCGCGCTGCTGGCAGAGGCCGGACACGAGGGGCTGTCGCTGCGCCTCGCGCTGCCGCCCCCCGCCTATGCCCGCCGCGGCGGCGAGATCGTGGCGGCGCAACTGCGCGAGG
>SKMM01000076.1 GCA_007121055.1 Paracoccaceae bacterium
AGCGTACCGGCCAGCGCCATCAACTCCGGCGCCTTGGCCTTCAGCTCATTGGCGATGCGCTGCGCCAGCTTCGGCCCCACCCCGGGGGCCGCGCGCAGCGCCGACCAGTCCCCCAGCGCGATGGCCCGGCCCAGCGCGTCCGGCCCCAGCGCTCCGATCAGGCCCATCGAGGCGCGCACCCCCACCCCCTGCACGGTGGTCAGCAGCCGGTGCCATTCCTTCTCGATGGGGGTGGGAAAGCCGATGAGCTGCATCAGGTCCTCGCGCACCACAAGCTCGGTGTGCAGCGCCACCACGCCGCCGGGCGTCGGCATCCCCGCCAATACCCGGTCGGAAACATGCACCACATAACCCACCCCGCCCACGTCGATCAGCACATGGTCCGCGCCCCGGTGCAGCAGCCGCCCGCTGATCCAGCCGATCATCGCCCCCTCCCGCCCACGGCGCCCGCGATCGCCGCGGCCAGCCGCCCGCCCGCCTGCACCTGGAAGGCATGGCAGATCGCCACCGCCAGCGCATCGGCAGCATCAGGCCCGGCGATGGTCACCCCGGGCAGCTGCAGCCGCACCATGTGGTCCACCTGCACCTTGGCCGCGTGGCCCACCCCCACCACCGCCTTCTTGACCGCGTTGGGCGCGTATTCCCCCACCTCCAGCCCCGCCTGCGCCGGCACCAGAAGCGCCACCGCCCGCGCCTGGCCCAGCTTCAGCGTCGCCACCGCGTCCTTGTTGACGAAGGTCTGCTCCACCGCCGCGCAGTCGGGCGCATGGCGCGCCACCACCTCCGAGAGCTGCCCGTGCAGGCTCAGCAGCCGCGATGCAAGCTCCTCGCCCTCGGACCGGCACACCCCGTTTGCGACATGGCGCAGCCGCCCGCCCCCGGCCTCGATCACGCCCCAGCCGAGGTTGCGCAGCCCCGGGTCGATCCCCAGCACGCGAAATGCGCCGTGCCCCATGGCCATGCCTGCACTGCCCTCCGATGCCATCGCCGACGCCCGCCCCAGCGCTAGCACGAAAGGCGAACAGGCACCAAGCGGCTTTTGCCCGCAAGGGCTTGTGCGATCCCATCCAAGGGCGTTCACAAACTGCTGCAAACTTGCGCAGGTGACTTCATTAATGAAACGAAACCAAAGGCATGACGGGCATGCACCGGACGCATTGCTCCCGGTCGGAATCGCCCTTGCGGCCTTTCGGGGCGCCCCCTAGATCGACCTTAGAGAGGGCGACGACGCCCCTCAAACGACGTGTTTTTGGAGAAACCTCATGTCTGATTTTACCACCACCCGCCCGCTGGGCAGCGCCGGCGGGTTCTCTCTGCGCATGTTCGACGCGCTGCTGGCCTGGAATGACCGCCGTGTCACCCGCAACGAACTGCACCGCCTCAGCGACCGCGAACTGGCCGACATCGGCCTGAACCGCTCCGAGATCGACACCGTCGTGGAGCGGCTGCGGTGAGCGCATTCAGCCCCGAAGGGGCGACCGACGACCAGCCCTGAGGGCCGCGCGCACATCCGCCGCGGCCCTCATGCGTTCCGGGGCCCCGCGCCGCCCCATCTGACCGCCACGTCCCCCGCCCCGGACATCAGCCCCCACGCGGCCCGGGGGCCTTGCGAAGACCGCCCTCACACGACACCACCGCACGCGCCCACAGGCCACAGCCCAATTGCCGGGATCCATGGCTGCGCCCCGCACGCTGAGGGGGCCGAAAGGGGTTGCCTCCGGCGGCACGGCTGTGCAGGCTCCTCCCAAAGATGAATGGCGCCCCGGCACACCGCCCCACGCGGCAGTCGTAACGGCGCAGGACCGCAGGGATGGAACATGCCAAGATCGGACTTCTGGTCCGGGCTTGCCGTGGTGGCTTTCGGGTTGCTGGCGCTTGTCTGGATGATCCCCAACTACGCCGGCTCCAATCCCTTCGCGCAGATGCCCCCCGAGCTGGTGCCCAGCATCGCCGCCTGGATCATGATCGTCTGCGGCGGCATCGTCGCGGCGGGCGGCGCGCTGCGGATGCTGCGCGACCGGGTGGCGCCGGTGACGGTCCATATCGACTGGCGCGCCATCGGCTGGGCGATCTGGCCGTTCTTCTACCTCGCCGGGGCGATCTGGGTGCTGACCATGGTCAAGATCACCTGGGCGGGCCCGATCCTGATCGCCGGCATGCTGGTGCTGCTGGGCGAGCGTCGCTGGTGGATGGTGCTGGGCTGCGCGGTGGTGCCCGTGGCGCTGCTCTATGTGCTGTCGGTGTACCTCATGCGCATCGGGGTGGTCTGAATGAACTTCGACGCCGTGGGCGCGGCCGCCGCCGAGGCACTGACACTCGCTTCCTTCATCGGCATCGGGGGCGGGGTGCTTCTGGGCTATGTGGTGGGCGTGATCCCCGGCCTGTCGCGGTCGGTGGCGATCTCCATCGCCATTCCGCTGACCTTCTACATGTCGCCCTACATCGCGATCTCCTTCCTGATCGGCCTGTCCAAGGGCACGGCCGCGGGCAGCGCGGTCTCGGCCATCCTGCTGAACGCGCCGGGCGAGGCCTCCTCGGCCGCCACCGCGCTGGACGGCTATCCCATGGCCAAGCAGGGCAAGCCCAAGACGGCGCTGCAGATCGGGCTGATCGCCTCGGTCCTGGGCGACATCATGGCCACGATCATCCTGATCTTCGTGGCGATCCCGTTCGCCCGCGTGGCGCTCCTGTTCGGCCCCTACGAGATGGCCGCAATCCTGATGTTCGCGCTGGTGTTCATCGCCGGCCTCTCGGGGGGCTCGCTGTTCAAGGGGCTGGCGGCGGGGGGGCTGGGGATCTTCCTCGGCACCATCGGCCTCGACAACCAGACCGGCCTGCCGCGGCTGACCTTCGGCTACACCGAACTGATGGACGGGCTGCCGCTGATCGCCGTGGCCATCGGCACGCTCGCGCTGTCGGAGATGTTCGTGCAGTCCGAACGCCTGCGCTACGACCGCGCCAACATGGCCGTGACGCTTGAGCACCGCCCCGACGACCGCATCACCTGGCCCATCATGCGCCGCATCCTGCCCACGATCTTCCGCGGCACCGGGGTGGGCACCTTCGTCGGCGCGCTGCCGGGGCTGGGGCCGTCGGTCGGCTCCTTCATGTCCTACGGCATGGCCCAACGGGCGGCGAAGGAGCCCGAGCGCTTCGGCAAGGGCGAGCCCAAGGGCATCGCCGCCTCCGAGAGCGCCGACAACGCGGTGATCCCCGCGGCGCTGATCCCGCTGTTCGGGCTGGGCATCCCCGGCAATGTCTCGGCCGCGCTGCTGATCGGGGCGTTTGCGATCCACGGCATCACCGTGGGCCCGCTCCTGCTGCGCGACAACCCCGAGCTTCTGTATTCAATCTTCGCCGGCATGATCCTCGCCTCGCTCATCATGCTGGCGCTGGGCTGGTTCGGGCTGATGGTGTTTGCCCAGATCACCCGGGTGCCGCCCCATGTCGTCATCCCCATCGTGGTGTTCTTCTGCCTCGCGGGGATGATGCTGCAGGGCTACGGCACCTTCGGGCTGGTGATCCTGCTGGGCTTCGCGATCCTCGGCTATCTGATGAAGAAATACGACTACTCCTTCGTCACCTTCCTCGTGGCCTTCATCATCACGCCCATGCTGGAGCTGAACCTGCGCCAGTCCATCATCCTGTCGCGCGGCAATTGGGCGATCCTGCTGGACCGGCCCATCGCGCTGTTCTTCATCGCCTGCACGGTGGTTGCGCTGGTCATGCTGGCCTGGCGCAGCATCCGCACGGGCAAACCCCCCGCCGGAGCCCCGGCGGACTGACCAAGAAGGGAGAACCCCCGATGCACCGCAGAACCCTGCTGACCGCCGCGGCGATCATGGCCCTCGCCACCCCGGCCCTGGCCGAGTGGCAACCCAAGCGGCCCATGACCATGATCATCGGCTTCGCCGCCGGCGGCTCCACCGACATCCAGGGCCGTGTCCTGGCCCGCGTGCTGGAGGAGCATTTCGGCCAGCCCGTGAACGTCGTGAACCAGCCCGGTGGCGGCGGTGCCGTGGCGCTGACCCGGTTCATGAACGCCGAGCCGGACGGGCACACCTTCATGTTCGGCGTTCAGCTCGGCCTCACCTTCAGCCCCATCGTCACCCAGACCGAATACGACATCGACGATTTCCGCTATGCCGGCACGCTGGTGGGCGGGCAGTTCGGCGTCGTGGCCCGCGGCGACGCCCCCTACCAGAGCTTCGAGGAGCTGGTGGCCTACGGTCAGGACAACCCCATGACCTACGCCCAGCAGCTGCCGATGGACGAGACGATCATGCGCCTGATCGCGGATGAGGAGGGTATCGACCTCGCCATCGTCCCCACCGGCGGCGGCGGGGGCATGGCGCCCCTTCTGCTGGGCGGCGAGGTCGATTTCGCCTTCTCCGGCGGCACCCACGCCCAGTACACCCCCACGGGCGAGATGAACGTGCTGGCCTTCCTCACCCGCGACCGCTCGCCCTTCTACCCCGACGTGCCCACGCTGGTGGAACTCGGCTATCCCTACGCCATGGACGACTTCCGCTCCTTCTTCCTGCCCGGCGGGACCCCGGACGAGATCGTGCAGGCCTTCGAGGATGCCGCCCGCTTCGCCGTGGAGCATCCGCAATTCGTCGAGGTGACGGTGGACAACACCCTCCACCCCATCGTGTTCATGGACGCCGAGGAGACCGAGGCGACCATCCGCGAGATCCGTGCGGCCAACGAAGAGCTGATGGCCAACTGACCCCGGGCCCGGGCGCCCCCCGCGCCCGGCCCCAACATCCAAGTGATCGGAGGACAGAGAAGATGAACCGCAGAACGCTCCTTGCCACCACGCTGGCAGCGACCCTCGCCGCCCCCGCCGCCATGGCCGACGACTGGCCCACCCGGCCCCTGACCATGGTGATCGGCTTCGCCGCCGGCGGCTCCACCGACATCCAGGGCCGCGTGCTGGCCCGCGTGATGGAGGAATACCTCGGCCAGCCCGTGAACGTCGTGAACCAGCCCGGCGGCGGCTCGGCTGTGGCCTTCACGCGCCTCAAGAACACCACGCCCGACGGCTATACCTTCCTGTTCGGAGGCACGACGGCGCTGACCTTCACCCCGATCATCACCCCGGTGGAGTACGAGATCGACGATTTCGAGTACCTCGCCGCCGTGGCCATCGGGCAAAACGCCATCGTCACCTCGGCCGAACAGCCGTTCTCGACCTTCGACGAGATCATCGAATACGGTCGCGAGAACCAGATGACCTATGCCCAGCAAACCCCGCTGGACGAAGCCATCATCCGCTCCATCGCCGAACAGGAGGGGCTGGACCTCGCCATCGTGCCCACCGGCGGTGGCGGCGGCATGGCGCCTCTGGTGCTGGGCCGCGAGGTGGACTTCGCCTATTCGGGCGGCACCCACGCTCAGTACACGCCGACGGGCGAGATGGTCGTCGCGGCCTTCATGTCCGCCGAGCGCAGCCCGTTCTATCCGGACGTGCCGACGCTGATCGAGCTGGGCTATGACTATTCGATCGAGGATTACCGCACCATCATCGTCCCCGCCGGCGTCCCGGACGAGGTCAAGGCGCGGCTGATGTCGGCGGCCGAGCATGCCTCGACCTCGGAGGCCTTCATCGACATCACCGAGGGCAACACCTTCTTCCCCGTGGTCTTCATCGGCCAGGAGGAGATGGAGGAGAACGTCCGCCGGATCCGCGCCGCCACCGAAGAGGTCATGGCCGACTGACGCCACGACGCCGGTTTCATCCGGCCGGTGTGCCACGAAAAAACCCCGGTGCCCTCGGCGCCGGGGTTCTTTCGTGGGGGCGTCGGCCGTCGCGACGCTCAGAAATGCAGCGCGCGGCCGTGGGCGTCGAGGACCGATTCGTGCATCATCTCGGACAGGGTGGGGTGGGGGAACACCGTCTCCATCAGCTCGGCTTCGGTGGTCTCCAGCGTGCGGCCGATGGCATAGCCCTGGATCAGCTCGGTGACCTCGGCGCCGATCATGTGCGCGCCCAGCAACTCGCCGGTCTTCGCGTCGAACACCGTCTTGATCATGCCCTCGGATTCGCCCAGCGCGATGGCCTTGCCGTTGCCGATGAAGGGGAAGCGGCCGACGCGCACCTCGTGGCCGACCTCCTTCGCCTTCGCCTCGGTCAGCCCGACGCTCGCGACCTGCGGGTGGCAGTAGGTGCAGCCAGGAATGGCGTCGGGGCGCACCGGATGCGGATGCCCACCGGCGATCAGCTCGGCCACCATGACCCCCTCGTGGCTGGCCTTGTGCGCAAGCCAGGGCGCGCCGGTCAGGTCGCCGATGGCATAGATCCCATCGACGCCGGTGTGGCCATGGGCGTCGGTGACCACATGCCCGCGGTCGAGGCGGATGCCCGCCTCCTCCAGCCCCAGCCCCTCGGTGTTGGCCTTGATGCCCACGGCCGAGATCACGGTGTCGAAGTCGCGCGTCTCGGTCTTGCCGCCGATCTCGATATGGGCGGTAACCTTGTCCTTCGCCCGGTCGAGCTTCTTGACCATGGCCTTGGTCAGCAGCGTCATGCCCTGCTTCTGGAACTGCTTGGCGGCGAAGGCCGAAATCTCGGCATCCTCCACCGGCAGGATGCGGTCCATCACCTCCACCACCGTGGTGGTGGACCCCAGCGTGTTGAAGAAGCTTGCGAACTCGATCCCGATGGCGCCCGAGCCGATCACCAGCAGATCCTTCGGCATCCTCTTGGGCTGCAGCGCGTGGCGGTAGGTCCAGACCCGGTCCCCGTCGGCCTCGAGCCCCGGCAGTTCGCGCGCCCGCGCGCCGGTCGCCAGCACGATGGCCGGCGCCTCCAGGATCTCCTCGCCCTTCTCAGACTTCACCGCGACCCGGCCCTTGCCCGCCAGCCGCGCATCGCCCATCACCACCGTGACCTTGGCTTTCTTCAGCAGATGCCCCACGCCCGAGGTCAGCTGCTTGGCCACCCCGCGTGACCGCTTCACCACCGCGTCGAGGTCATAGCCGATCCCGTCCGCCTTCAGCCCGAACTCCTTGGCGCGGTGCATCAGGTGGAACACCTCGGCCGAGCGCAGCATCGCCTTGGTGGGGATGCAGCCCCAGTTGAGGCAGATGCCCCCGAGGTTCTCGCGCTCCACCACGGCGACCTTCTTGCCCAGCTGGGCCGCCCGCAGCGCACAGACATAGCCCCCCGGCCCCGCCCCGATCACGATCACGTCGTAGGAATTCGCCATCTGCCCCTCCGCAAAGATGGTTCAGCGTTAAACAATTCCCCCGCGCGCATCAACGCCGGGCGGCGCATCGCCGCAATCGGGGCCTCAGCCGCGGACGATCAGCCGCGTGGCATACCGGATGCGCGGCACGATCCAGCGCAGGTCCTGCGGGGCAAAGGCCACGCAGCCCGCCGTCGGGTGCCCCGGCTTGCGCCAGGCATGCAAAAAGATCGCCGAGCCTGCACCGCGCTCCGCCCGCGGCCAGTTCCAGTCGGTGATCAGCACGATGTCATAGAGCGGATCGGCCCGCGCCAGCCGCTCGGCCGAGGCCGCAAAGGGCGCCCGCACCATCAGGTTGTAATCCTCATGCCGCGGGTCGTCGCACCACAGGTCGCGCGGGCGGATCGGCACCGCCCAGTCCGCCGGCCGCGCCAGCCGGTCGGGGCGATAGAGCAGCCCCACGATCCGGTGCACCCCCAGCGGCGTCGCCCCGTCGCCCTCGCGCTTGGCCCGCGTGACCCCGCTCCGCCCGATGGTGCAGGCAAACCGCCGCCCCATGAACCGGCAGCCCGTGGGCGTGACCACCAGGTCGCGGCTGTCCGCTGCCCTCACAGCAGATGCCCGGATTTCGCCACCTTCGTCGCCAGATAGGCCGAGTTGTGCCGCCCCTCACCCACGCGCAGCGGCACGCGCTCGACCACCGCCACGCCATTGGCCTGCAGCATGGCCATCTTGGCGGGGTTGTTCGTCAGCAGCCGCACCTCGGAAAACCCCATGCGCCGCAGCAGGCTGGAGCCCAGCCGGAAATCCCGCTCGTCATCCTCGAAGCCCAGCCGGTGGTTCGCCTCGACCGTGTCGAACCCCTGATCCTGAAGCGAATAGGCCCGCATCTTGTTGGCCAGCCCGATGCCGCGTCCCTCCTGGTTGAGGTACAGCAGCACCCCCGCCCCCGCCGCGCCCATCTGCGCCAGCGCCGCGCGCAGCTGCGGCCCGCAATCGCATTTCAGCGACCCCAGCACATCGCCCGTGAAACAGGCCGAATGCAGCCGCGCCAGCACCGGCTTGTCCCGGGGCGGCTGGCCGATCTCGATGGCGTAATGCTCCACCCCGCCATCCTCGGGGCGGAACACATGCAGCCGCCCGGCCTCCGCCGCGATCATCGGCAGGCGGGCCGAGACCACCGGATGCACGGGCGTCGCCCGCAGCAGCATCGGCCCCGCCGCCTCCATGTCGATCACCGTCAGGCTGTTCTCCGCCGCCACCGCCAAGGGCCGGTCGAGGCCCAGCACCACCGCCGCCGGCAGCAGCTCCGCCGATTTCACCAGCCCGATGGCCGCCCGGTGCAGCGCCGCCGACCCGCCCCGGTCGGCCAGCAGCGGCCCCTTCATGGGGCTGCGCAGATCGTCAGCGGGGTCGGCCAGCGCCCGGATCCACGGCACGCTCGCATCCGCCGGGATGCGCAGCCGCGCCAGATCCCCGTCATAGGCCGCGGTCTTGAGCGTCGCGGCCCGGTGCGCGGTCACCGCCAGCACCGGCGTTCCGCCCAGAAGCCGCAGCTCGGCCAGCCGCGCGGCCCCCAATACTTCGGCACCGACCACCAGCGCGCCTGCCCCCTCGCCGGTCAGGACCACGGGCACCCCCATCCGCAGATCGGCGCGCGCGCGGTTGATCCTCTCGACGATGCTGGGGCTGAGCGGCATCCGAAACCCTCCCGAGTGACCCGCGGCATATAGGCCCCCGCGCGGAAAAGTGAAACAAAACCGCCCCCAGCGACACACGCGCGTGAGAGGTCTGTTGCAAATCTTGGCGAGGGGGCTTGCGTTACCGATCTGCGGCGAAAGCGACCGCAGCAACGGAGGCCAAGGTGACCCGTCTGAAGAAGATCCTGCTGGTGGACGATGACGACGCGCTGCGCGAGGCGCTGTCCGAGCAACTGGTGATGACCGAGGAGTTCGACGTGTTCGAGGCCGCCGACGGCGCCGAGACCATGGAGAAGGTCAAGGTCGG
>SKMM01000021.1 GCA_007121055.1 Paracoccaceae bacterium
CCGGGGGGCGGGGACGGGGGTGGGTGGGTGGGACGGCCCCGCCCCCCGGCCTCCGCCTCCGCCTCCGCCTCCGCCCCGCGGGCGCTCAGGCCGCGGGCATGCGGCTTTCGACGATCTCGGCCCACCAGGAACAGCCGGCAGGGATCGCGCTGTCGTCGAAATCATAGGCGGGGTGATGCACCATCGCCGTGTCGCCGTTGCCGATCATGATATAGGCGCCGGGGCGTTCCTCCAGCATATAGGCGAAGTCCTCGCCCCCCATCACCAGCGGCGCATCGGCGCAGGCGCCCGCCACCTTGCGCGCGGCCTCGGCGGCGAAAACGGTCTCGTCCTCGGCGTTGACCATCACCGGATAGCCGCGGCTGTAGGTCACCTTGGCGGTGGCGCCCAGCGCCGCGGCGGTGCCCTCGGCGATGGCCTTGATCCGCGCCTCGGCGAGGTTGCGCACATCCGCGTCCATGGTGCGCACCGTGCCGCGCAGCTGCACGTTCTCCGGGATCACGTTATGCGCCTCGGAGTCGGTGCGGAACGAGGTGACCGACACCACCACCTGCTTGGTGGGGTCCACGTTGCGGCTGGCGACCGACTGCAGCGCGACGACGATGTGGGCGGCCACCAGCGTGGTGTCCACCGTCTCGTGCGGTTTGGCGGCATGCCCGCCCAGCCCCTTGACGTCGATGGTGATCTGGTCGGCGGCGGCGAAGAAGGCGCCGGGGCGGATGGCGAACTGCCCCACCGGCAGGCCGGGCATGTTGTGCATGCCGTAGACCTCGTGGATGCCGAAGCGGTCCATCATCCCGTCGTCGCACATGGCCTTGCCGCCGGCGCCGCCCTCCTCGGCGGGCTGGAAGATCACCACCGCCGTGCCGTCGAAGTTTCGCGTCTCGGCGAGGTACTTGGCCGCCCCCAGCAGCATGGCGGTGTGCCCGTCATGGCCGCAGGCATGCATCTTGCCCGGGGTCTTGGAGGCATGGGGCAGCCCCGTGATCTCCTGGATCGGCAGCGCGTCCATGTCGGCGCGCAGCCCCACCACCCGGCCGGACTTGTCGGACTTGCCGCGGATCACGCCGACCACGCCGGTGCGTCCGATCCCCTCCACCACCTCGTCGCAGCCGAACTCGCGCAGCTTGGCGGCGACGATGCCGGCGGTGCGGTGGGTGTCGTAGAGAAGCTCGGGGTGTTCATGGAAATCCCGGCGCCATTCGGCGATTTCCGGGGCGAGCTCGGCGAGGCGGTTGCGGATCGGCATGGGTCACTCCCTGAGATGGTCGATAAGCGTGTCGACGAACTGTGCGCCCGCGCGGAACTGCGCAAGGCTGAGGTATTCGTCGGGCTGGTGTGCCTGGGCGATGTCGCCGGGGCCGCAGATGACGGTGGAGAAGCCGCGGTGCTGGAACTGCCCGCCCTCGGTGCCGTAGCTGACGACATGGGTGCCGTTGTCGCCCGTCAGACGGCGCACCAGCGCCTCGGCCCGGCCGTCGGGCTCGGGGCGCAGCGGCGGCAGGCCATAGGGCTTCTCGACCCGGATGCGGGTGTCGGGGTGCACGGCCTGCATGGCGGCCTCGACGCGGGCGACCTCGGCCTCGAAGGCGGCCGCCCAGTCTTCCACCCGTTCGCCCGGCACGACACGGAACTCCATGCGGAACCGGCAGGAGCGGGCGGTGATGTTGCCCGCGGTGCCGCCCTCGATCACGCCCACATGCACGGTGGTCCAGGGCGGGTCGAAATCACAGGCGGGATAGGGCGCGCCCTGCTCGGCCACCCGCGCGGCCGAGGCCGCGTTCTGCCGGTTGGCCCAGTCGATCAGCCTTGCTGCCTCCATCACCGCGCTCACGCCCCGGTGCATCAGCGAGGAATGCACCTCGTGGCCCAGCACCTCCACGGCATAGCCCATGCCGCCCTTGTGGCCGGTCACGACCTTCATCATCGAGGGTTCGCCCACGATCACGGCATCTGCCCGCGGAAGATGCACCGACATCTCCTCGATCAGGTCGACCACCGCCCGGCAGCCCACCTCCTCGTCATAGGACAGCGCCAGCTGCAGCGGCCGCTTCAGCCCGGCGGCCTGCGCGCGCGGCAGCGCAGCCAGCGCCAGCGCCGCAAATCCCTTCATGTCGCAGGTGCCGCGACCGTAGAGCCGCCCGCCGCGCTCGGTCACCGTCCAGGGGTCCGAGGACCAGTCCTGCCCGTCCACCGGCACCACATCGGTGTGCGCCGACAGCACCACCCCGCCCTCCACATCGGGCCCGACCTGCACGTACAGATGCGCCTTCTGGCCCGACCGGTCCCAGACCCGGTGCCCGCGCAGCCCGTGCCCGTCGAGGTAGTCCTCGACCCAGTCGATCAGCGCCAGATTGCTGTCCCGGCTGACCGTCGGGAAGCCCACCAGCCGATCGAGGATCGCGCGCGCGTCCAGATGTTTCGCCATCGCGTCCGTCCGAATGACCAATGATTGCGCACAGTGGTCGCGCCCCGGACCGAGGTCAAGGGCCGCCCAGGCGCCGTCGCGGGCCCGTCACAAGACGGTTGCGACAGGGGGAAAAAACGATAAGACTTGAATGGCAGGGCGTGGCACACCGGACGGAACGCCCGAAAAGCACTGAAAAACAACGAGAATTTACCACAGGGGGTCCGGGGTGAACGACGGTGTGGCGCCGGTTCTGGACGTGCGCGACCTCAAGGTCGTGTTCCGCACGCGCGGCGGCGAGGTGCATGCCGTCAATTCGGTCAGTTTCGACCTGCGTCCTGGTGAACTTTTGGGCGTCGTGGGCGAGAGCGGCTCGGGCAAGTCGGTCACGATGATGTCACTGATCGGGCTGCTGCCCTCGCCGCCGGCGGAAATCCGCAGCGGTCAGGTGATGTTCGGCGGCCGCGACATCCTCAAGGTGAACGCGCGCGAGCTGCGCCGGCTGCGCGGGCGCGAGATCGGCTTCATCTTCCAGGACCCGATGACCTCGCTCAACCCGGTGTTCACCGTCGGCTTCCAGATCATGGAGCCGCTGCGCAGGCACATGGGCCTGAAACCCGAGGCCGCCCGCACCCGCGCCGCCGAACTGCTCGACCTCGTGGGCATCCCCGACGCGCGCCGCCGGCTCAAGGATTTCCCCCACCAGTTTTCGGGGGGCATGCGCCAGCGGGTGATGATCGCCATGGCGCTCGCCTGCGACCCCAAGGTGCTGATCGCCGACGAGCCCACCACCGCGCTCGACGTCACCATCCAGGCGCAGATCCTCGAACTGGTGAAGGACCTGCGCCAGAAACTCGGCATGGCCATCGTTTGGATCACCCATGATCTGGGCGTGATCGCCGGCATCGCCGACCGCGTCATGGTGATGTACGGAGGGCAGGTGGTCGAACAGGCGCCCGTGCGCGCGCTGTTTGCCGACCCCCGCCACCCCTACACCCGCGCGCTGCTGGAGACCGTGCCCAGCGTGCGCGGCGAACGCGCGCCCAAGCTGAAGGTGATCGAGGGCCAGCCGCCGCTTCTGGGCGCGCACCCCTCCGCCTGCCCGTTCCGCTTCCGCTGCGACAAGGCCCACGGCCTGTGCGAGCAGGAGAACCCGCGCCGCCGGCCGGTGGGCGCGCCGGGCCACGACGTGGCCTGCCACTGGGACGCGCCCGCGGTGCGGGAGGCGGCCCATGGCTGACACGCTGCGCGTTCCGCCCGGGACCGAGCCTCTGGTGCAGGTCCGCGGGCTGAAGATGCATTTCCCCATCTCCTCGGGCCTGCTGCGCCGCAAGACCGGCGCGGTGAAGGCCGTGGATGACGTCAGCTTCGACATCTTCCCCCGCGAAACCCTTGGCATGGTGGGCGAATCTGGGTGCGGCAAGTCCACCACCGGCCGCGCGGTCCTGCGGCTCTACGACATCACCGCGGGCTCCATCCGGATCGACGGCACCGAGATCGGCGGGCTCTCGCAGGGCGCGCTGCGCAAGCACCGCCCGAAGATGCAGATGGTGTTCCAGGACCCGCAGGCCTGCCTCAACCCGCGCATGACGCTGGCGGGCATCATCGGTGAGCCGCTGGACGAGCACACCAACTGGTCACGCCGTCAGAAGCTTGACCGCATCTATGAACTCATGGACGCGGTCGGCCTCAACCGCAACTTCGCCAACCGCTACCCCCACGAATTCTCCGGCGGCCAGCGCCAGCGTATCGGGATCGCCCGCGCGCTCGCCCTCAACCCCGCCTTCATCGTCTGCGACGAACCCATCGCGGCGCTCGACGTCTCGATCCAGGCCCAGGTCGTCAACCTGCTGGAGGAGCTTCAGGAAAAGCTCGGGCTGACCTACCTCTTCATCTCCCACGACCTGTCCATGGTGCGCCACATCGCGACCCGGGTCGCGGTGATGTACCTCGGCAAGGTGGTCGAGATCGCCCCGCGCGAGGCGCTCTATGCCGAGCCGCTGCACCCCTATACCCAGGCGCTGCTGTCCGCCGTGCCCGACCCCGACCCGGCGTCCGAGCGCAAGGTGGAGCGGATCATCCTCAAGGGCGACGTGCCCTCGCCCGCGAACCCGCCCAAGGGCTGCAACTTCTGCACCCGCTGCCCGGCCGTGATGCCGGTGTGCCGCGAGGTGGAACCCCAGACGCTGGAGGTGGCGCCGGGCCGCTTCGTGGCCTGCCACCTCCACGACAAAGGAAAACCGATCGGGGGCCCAACCCCCGGCGCCAATCAAACCACGTCCAACCAGCAAGGAGCAACTCCATGACCTCCAAGGCCACCCTGTGGGGGGCAGCCGCGGCCCTGGCGCTGATGCCCGCCGCCGCCATCGCCGCCGAAGAGCGCACCCGCGGCTCGTCGGGGCATCTCAACATCATCTACTGGCAGGCCGTGTCCACGATGAACGTGTTCCTGTCGGGCGGCACCAAGGAGATGAACGCCGCCTCCATCGTGCTGGAGCCGCTGGCGCGCTTCAACCCCGAGGGCGAGCTGGTGCCCTGGCTCGCCGAATACGTCCCCACGCTGGAAAACGGCAGCGTGTCCGAGGACCTGATGACCATCACCTGGACGCTGGCCGAGGACATCCTGTGGTCCGACGGCACCCCGGTGACCTCGGCGGACGTGGTGTTCACCTACGAATACTGCAACCACCCCGAGGGCGGCTGCGCCTACCGCGACCGCTTCGCCGGCATCGAAAGCGTCGAGGCGCTGGACGAACGCACTATCAGGATCACCTTCGACGAACCGCGTCCGAACCCGCATGTGGCCTTCGTCGGCGCGGGGTCCCCGATCATCCAGAAGGCGCAGTTCGAGAACTGCATGGGCGCCCGCGCGCCGGAATGCACCGACGCGAATTTCGCGCCCATCGGCACCGGCCCCTATGTCGTGACCGACTTCCGGCCCAACGACGTGATCCAGTTCGAGGCCAACCCGAACTTCCGCGTGCCCACCCAGCCCTATTTCCAGACCATCACCTGGGCCGGCGGCGGCGACGCCACGGGGGCCGCGCGCGCGGTGTTCCAGACCGGCGAGATGGACTACGCCTGGAACCTCCAGCTGGCGCCCGAGGTGATCGAGCAGATGGCCGCGGGCGGGCAGGGCGAGCTGCTCGTCGATTTCGGCCCGCTGATCGAGCATATCAACATCAACCTCACCGATCCCTCGCCCGACCTGCCGGTGGACGAGCGCTCCACCAAGCTGCATCCGCACCCGTTCCTGACGGACAAGGCGGTGCGCCGGGCCCTCAGCCTCGCCATCGACCGGCCGCTGCTGGCCGAGATCGGCTTCGGCGAGATGGGGCTGCCGACCTGCAACTTCGTCGTGGCGCCGCCGGCCGTGTCCTCGCCCAACAACGACGCCTGCCTCGAGCAGGACATCGACCAGGCCAATGCCCTGCTCGACGAGGCCGGCTGGGAGCGCGGTCCGGACGGAATCCGGTCGCGCGACGGGGTCCGGCTGGAGAAGCTCTTCCAGACCTCCACCAACGCGGTTCGGCAGGACTTCCAGGCGCTGATCCAGCAGTGGTGGCGCGAGATCGGGGTCGACACGCGGCTGCGCAATGTCGACGCCGGCGTGTTCTTCGGCGGCGACCCGTCCAGCCTCGACACGTTCCAGCGCTTCTCGGCCGACGTGCAGATGTACGCCTCGACCTTCGAGGGCACCGACCCGACCTCCTTCCTGGAGCAGCGCCGCTGCGGACGCCATCCGCGGCCCGAGACCCAGTGGCAGGGCCAGAACATCAACCGCTTCTGCAGCGAGGACTATGACGCGCTGTGGCTGGAGAAGAGCCGCGAGGCCGATCCCGACCGTCGCGCGGAACTGGCCATCAAGCTCAACGACTACCTCGTGCAGAACTACATCATCCTGCCGCTGGTGGCCCGTGGCCGGGTCTCGGCCATCTCCACCGATGTGGGCGGCATGGTCATGAACGTCTGGGACAGCGAGCACTGGAACCAGGCCGAGTGGTACCGCCGGACCGAGTGACGGGCCCAGGCCCGTCCGCGCCCGCCCCCTGACCGGGGCGGGCGCCCTCCTTTTCCCACATTCCAACGGCAGGGCGCAGGCGATGCTCAACTATACCATCCGCCGGCTGGTGATGGCGGTCCCGACCGTCATCATCATCAGCCTGTTGATCTTCCTTCTGCTGGACCTCGCTCCGGGCGATCCCACTGCGCAGCTGCCGCTCACCATTCCCAACGAGGTGCGTGAGGAAATCCGGCTGGCGCTGGGGCTGGGGGAACCGGTCATGGTCCGCTACGTCCGCTGGTTGCAGATGATGGTTGTGAACGAACCGCTGCATGCGCTCGCCTCCGTCACCGGCTGGGAAAACCTGCGCCCCGACGGCCAGCGCATCCTGTCCTGGCAGAGCCGCTCGCCCGTGGGCGACATCATCGCCCAGCGCATTCCCCAGACGCTGTGGGTGGTGGGCATGGGATACCTGTTCGGGATCCTGATCGCGCTGCCCATCGGCATCATCTCGGCCTACAAGCAGTATTCCTGGTTCGACCAGATCGGCACCTTCATCTCCATGGTGGGCTTCTCGGTTCCGGTGTTCTTCACCGGGGTGGTGCTGATCCTGGTGTTCTCGGTCTGGCTGGGCTGGTTTCCGTCGATGTACGACACCACGCTCCGGGTCACCGACTGGGACAGCTTCATGCGGCAGGTGCGCCAGATGGTGCTGCCGGTCTCGGTGCTGGCGCTGTTCAACGCGGCCCAGATCAGCCGCTTCATGCGCGCCTCCATGCTCGACAACCTCAACCAGGACTATGTCCGCACCGCCCGCGCCAAGGGCCTGCGGGAAAACACCGTGGTCATGGTCCATGTGCTGCGCAACTCGATGATCCCGGTCGTCACCGTGATCGCCCTGGGCGTGCCTGCGGTGTTCTCCGGCGCCATCATCACCGAAACGATCTTCCGGGTGAACGGGCTCGGCGCGCTTCTCATCAACGCGATCTACGCCAGCGACATTCCCATGGTGCAGACTCTGACCTTCATCTTCGCGGTGCTGATCGTGCTGTTCAACCTCATTGCCGATGTCATCTACGGCATTCTCGACCCGAGGATCCGCTATGACTGACACCATGCCCCGCCCGATCACCGAGGACGGCCCCCACGCCGTCACGGGCCCCAAGCCCTTCGCCCCGGAGGAGGCCTTCCGCCCGCCCCGCAACCAGTGGTGGGACGTGTGGGACCAGTTCAAGACCCACAAGGGCGCCTTGGCCGGCAGTTTCGTGTTCCTGTTCATCATCCTGTTCGTGGTGGTGGGGCCGTGGATCTGGACCGCGGACCCGGGCTTCATCGACATCCGCTCGCGCAACCAGGGGCCCAGCGCGGCGCACCCGCTGGGCACCGACCAGCTCGGCCGGGACATGCTGGCGCGGATGATGTACGGCGGCCGGATCTCGGTGGCGGTGGGGCTGACGGCGATGCTGCTGGGCCTGCTGATCGGGACGCTGGTGGGGGTGCTGTCGGGCTACTTCCGCCGCATGGACGGCATCCTGATGCGCACCACCGACCTGTTCCTCGCGCTGCCGCTGCTGCCGCTGCTGCTCGTCATGGTGCTTCTGTTCCGCGAGGCGCTGGCGCGCAATTTCGGCGAGGCCTGGGGGGTGTTCGTCCTCATCGTCACCGCCATCGGCATCACCTCCTGGATGCAGACCGCGCGCATCGTGCGCGGCGAGGTGCTGGCGCTGAAGGAGCGGGAGTATGTGCTGGCCGCCCGTTCCATCGGCACGCCCGCCCGGCGGATCGTCACGCGCCACATCCTGCCCAACGTGCTGTCGCCGATCATGGTCTCCGCCACGCTGGGGATCGCCGCCGCCATCATCACCGAAAGCGCGCTCAGCTTCCTCGGCCTCGGCTTCCCGCCCGACTTCCCCACCTGGGGCCGGCTCCTCTTCGACGGCCGCGACTGGATCGAGCAATACCCCGCCCGCGTCATCTGGCCCGGCCTCTTCATCTCGCTGACCGTGATCTCCGTAAACTTCATCGGAGACGGCCTGCGCGACGCCCTCGACCCCCGCATCCGCGGCCGCTGAGCAGGCCACGGACGAAACGGGCCGCCCCCAAGCGGGGCGGCCCATTCAGTCCTCAGCCAGTGGCACGGCACCGCGAGCAGCGGGCCGTCCGGGGGCTCCGAGGGCGCTTAGCCCGCCACCTCGGCCAGCAGCGCGGCGTTGCCGCCCGCGGCGGTTGTGTCGACGCACAGGTGCCGCTCGAACAGCACATGCGCCGCGTCCGGCGCGCCCGTGATCAGCGGCAGGATCGGGCCGTCCCGCCGCGCCAGCGCCGCGGCCAGGGCGCGCGCCGTTTCCGCCTCGCCCCACCA
>SKMM01000120.1 GCA_007121055.1 Paracoccaceae bacterium
ACGGCCTTTGCGCTGGTGCAACTGTTGGGTGTGGACCTGCGGTTGCAGCTGAAGCACCGGAAGGGGGCGGAATACGGGCTGGGGGTCATGGGGGGGCTCTATGGCGGGATCTCCGGGGTCTGGGGGCCGCCGGTGATCGTCTATCTCGTGTCGGTGGGCGCCGAGAAATACGAGAAGGTGCGGGTGCAGGGGGTGATCTTCCTGATCGGGGGGATCGTCCTGCTGTCGGCGCATCTGCAGACGGGGGTGCTGAATGCGCTGACGCTGCCGCTGTCGCTGGCGCTGGTGGTGCCCGCGGCGCTGGGGATGTGGCTGGGGTTCAAGCTGCAGGATCGGCTGGACCCGCTGCGGTTCCGGCGCTGGACGCTGATCCTGCTGGCCATCACGGGTCTGAACCTGGTGCGCGAGGCCGTGATGGGGTGAAGCGCGCCGTCCGTGCGTCGGACCTCCCTTTGCTGCGTGGGGGGCTTGGCGTGCGGCGGGGTCAGTCCTCTGCGGGGGCTAGGGCGGGCTCGAGCTCTTGAAGTCGGCCAAGGGCGGCGGCGAAGGCCTCGCGCGAGATCTCGCCGACATGGCGTTCGACGACCTGGCCGCCCGGGTCGAGGAAGAGCGTGGTGGGCAGGCCGAGCACGCCGTAATGGCGGCCGAGCACGCCGGTTTCGTCCAGCACGACGTTCGACAACCGCAGCCCCTCGGTGGCGAGGAACAGGCCCACCGTCTGCGGCGCCTCGCGCTGGTTGGCGAAGATGACGTCGATGCCGGGGTGGGCGTCGGCAAGATCGGCCATCATCGGCAGTTCGCGGCGGCAGGGTGCGCACCAGGTGGCCCAGAGGTTGACGACGGCCGGGCGTCCCTCGCGTTCGGCCAGCGAGATCTCGCGGCCGTCGATGGCGGTGAAGACCTGCTCGGGCGGGCCGGGGGCATAGAGCGGGCCCTTGAGCAGCAGCACCCCCACCCAGGTCGCGAGCGCCAGGCCCAGCGACAGCGCGATGGGGCGGCCGAGGGGGGGCAGGTTGCGCCGGCCGAGCTCCAGCAGCGTGACGGCGGCGACGGCGACCAGCGCGCCCTGCGCGGAAAAGCCGCCCTGCCAGAAGGCGAGGATGCGCCAGGGCTCGGGGGCGAAGCTGTCCCAGTGCTGGGCGACATGGACGCCGCGGCCGGCGAGCGCGCCGAGGATCACCGCGCGCCACGCCCAGCGGTCGAGCCGGGCGGCCTGCGCGGCCTCCATCCGGCGGGAGAGGACCCAGACCGCCAGCAGCAGCACCGCCACCGCGGCGATGGCGGCGAGGCGCTCCAGGGGGAACACGAGGGGGCCGAGGGCGATCGCTTCCATGGCGGGCGTTCTGCCCCGCGGCGGGGGCTTGGGCAACCGGGGCTTCTGGTCACTTCCGCGTGGCTGCGCTAGAGCCTCGGGCGCAGTTTCGGAGCGGGGCCATGGCACGGATTCTCATCACCTCGGCGCTTCCCTACATCAACGGGATCAAGCATCTGGGCAATTTGGTGGGCAGCCAGCTGCCGGCCGACCTGTACGCGCGGTACATGCGGGCGCGGGGCCATGAGGTGATGTTCATCTGCGCCACCGACGAGCATGGCACGCCCGCGGAGCTGGCGGCGGCCAAGGCGGGCGAGCCGGTGGCCGAATATTGCGCCCGGATGCATGGGGTTCAGAAGCGGCTGGCGGACGGGTTCGGGCTGTCCTTCGACCATTTCGGGCGGTCGTCCTCGGCGCGCAACCATGCGCTGACGCAGCATTTCGCGGGGCGGCTGGCGGAGGCCGGGCTGATCGAGGAGGTGGAGGAGACGCAGGTGTTCTCGCCCGACGACGGCCGCTTCCTGCCGGACCGCTACATCGAGGGGACCTGCCCCGCCTGCGGCTACGAGCGCGCGCGCGGGGACCAGTGCGAGAACTGCACCAAGCAACTGACCCCGCGGGAGCTGGTGAACCCGCGCTCGGCGATTTCCGGGGCCACGAACCTGGAGCTGCGGGCGACCAAGCACCTCTATCTGCGGCAGTCGGCGTTGAAGGACCGGCTGGACGCGTGGATCGACAGCCAGAAGGGGTGGCCGATCCTGACCACCTCCATCGCGAAGAAATGGCTGCATGACGGCGACGGCCTGCAGGACCGCGGCATCACCCGGGACCTCGACTGGGGCGTGCCGGTGAAACGTGGCGATGCGCCCTGGCCGGGGATGGAGGGCAAGGTCTTCTACGTCTGGTTCGACGCGCCCATCGAGTACATCTCGGCGACCGCCGAATGGGCCGATGCGCAGGGGCTCGACGACGCGGCCTGGCGGCGCTGGTGGCGCACGGACGAGGGGGCGGGGGACGTCCGCTACGTCCAGTTCATGGGCAAGGACAATGTGCCCTTCCACACGCTGAGCTTCCCCGCGACGCTGATGGGCTCGGGCGAGCCGTGGAAGATGGTCGATTACATCAAATCGTTCAATTACCTGACCTATGACGGGGGGCAGTTCTCCACTTCGCAGGGGCGCGGCGTGTTCATGGACCACGCGCTGGAGCTGCTGCCGGGGGATTACTGGCGCTGGTGGCTTCTGAGCCACGCGCCCGAGACCGGCGACAGCGAGTTCACCTGGGAGAATTTTCAGGCCTCGGTGAACAAGGACCTGGCCGATGTGCTGGGCAATTTCGTGAGCCGCGTGACCAAGTTCTGCGCCGCGCGGTTCGGGCCCCAGGTCCCCGCCGGGGGGGATTACGGGGCGCTGGAGCATGTGGTGGCCGACGAGCTGGCGGGGAAACTCGCGGCCTATGCCCGGCACATGGAGGCGATGGAGGTCCGCAAGGCGGCGGCCGAGCTGCGCGCGATCTGGGTGTTGGGCAACGAGTACCTGCAGGAGGCAGCGCCCTGGTCCACCATCAAGTCCGATGAAGCGGCGGCCGAGGCGCAGGTGCGGTTCGCGCTGAACCTCATGCGGATCTATGCGGTGATCTCCCGCCCCTTCCTGCCGGAGGCGAGCGGGCGGATCATGGTGGCGCTGGCCTGCGCCGACTGGAGCTGGCCGGTGGCACCCGCCAGGGCGCTGGAGGCGCTGCCGGTCGGCCATGCCTTCGAGGTGCCCGAGATGCTGTTCCGCAAGATCACCGACGAGGAACGCGCGGCCTGGGCCGAACGCTTCGCCGGCGTGCGCGCCTGAGGGGATCTGCGCGTCCAGTGGGGCTGGGTGAGGCGGGGCCTGCGCGCGCCCCGGTCAGCGGGCTCCCGCCCACCCACCCCCGCCCGCCGCCCGGAGCGCGCGCAGGCCCCGTCCTTCCTGACGAGGTGGGGACCTTGGCTGAACGGGTGCGAGTGACCGTCGACGACACTGCGCTGGGCTTGTCGTGCGGCGGGTGGAGCGGCCGACGGCCTTGTTGAGGGTGCCGCCTATTGGTCCGGGTTGCGGGCCCCCTGCGGGCTGCTGCGCGGGTGCAGCGGTCAGACCTGGAGGCACCAGCGCAGGATGGCCTTCTGGGCGTGGAGGCGGTTTTCGGCCTCGTCGAAGATCACCGATTGGGGTCCGTCCATGACCTCCGACGTCACTTCTTCGCCGCGGTGGGCGGGCAGGCAGTGCATGAACAGCGCGTCGGGCGTGGCGCGGGCCATCAGCTCGGTGGTGATCTGGTAGGGGCGCAGCAGGTTGTGGCGCCGTTCGCGCGCCGACTGGCTGTCGTGCATGCTGACCCAGGTGTCGGTGACCACCAGATCGGCGCCCTCGACCGCGCGGGCGGCGTCGCGCTCGATGGTGATGCTGCGGCCGCGGTCCCGGGCGAAGCCCACCGGCGCGGGGTCGGGGTCGAGCTGGGGCGGGCCGGTGAAGGTCAGGTCGAACCCGAACTGGCCCGCGGCGTGCAGGAAGGACGCGCAGACATTGTTGCCGTCCCCGGCCCAGACCACGCGGCGCCCGGCGATGGGGCCGCGGTGTTCCTCGTAGGTCATGACGTCGGCCATGATCTGGCAGGGGTGGGAGCTGTTGGTCAGGCCGTTGATGACCGGGACCGACGCGTATTCCGCCATCTCCTGCAGGACCGCCTCCTCGAAGGTGCGGATCATGATCAGGTCGACGTAGCGGCTGAGGACGCGGGCGGTGTCGGCGATGGTCTCGCCATGGCCGAGCTGCATCTCGGAGCCCGACAGCACCATGGTTTCGCCGCCCATCTGGCGCACGCCGAGGTCGAAGCTGACGCGGGTGCGGGTGGAGGGTTTCTCGAACACCAGCGCCACCATGCGGCCCGCCAGCGGCTGGGTGTCGTCGGGGGCGCCGCGGGGGCGGCCGTTGCGGGCGTCCTTCATGCTGCGCGCGGCGTCGATCATTCCGCGGAGTTCGGTGGCATCGGTGGTGTGGAGGTCGAGGAAGTGGTTCATGGGGGCGCCCCTCAGGCTGCCTGGGGCGCGAGCGCCCGGGCGGCGGCGTCGAGCCGGTCGAGCGCCGTGGCCAGTTCCTCGTCCGAGATGGTGAGGGGGGGCAGCAGGCGGACCACATTGTCGGCCGCGGGCACGGTGAGGATGTGCTGGGCGTAGCCGGCCTTCACCACATCGGCGGGCGGCACCCGGCAGCGCAGGCCCAGCATCAGGCCTGCGCCGCGGACGCCCTCGAAGATGTCCGGGTGGGCGGCGACGAGGCCCTCGAGCCCCTGCCGGAACAGGGCGGCCTTGCGGTTGACCTCGGCCAGGAAGGCGGGGTCCGTGAGGATCTCCATCACCCGGGCCGCCACGGCGCAGCCCAGCGGGTTGCCGCCATAGGTGGAGCCGTGGGTGCCGGTGGTCATCGGCGCCGCGGCGCGTTCCGATGCCAGCACCGCGCCGATGGGAAAGCCGCCGCCGATGCCTTTGGCCACCAGCATGATGTCGGGCGCGATGCCGGCCCATTCATGGGCGAAGAGGCGCCCGGTGCGGCCCATGCCGCATTGCACCTCGTCCAGGACGAGCAGCGCGCCGGTGCGGTCGCAGGCCGCGCGCAGGCCCTTGAGGCAGGCGTCGGGCAGGGGGCGGATGCCGCCCTCACCCTGGATGGGTTCGACGAGGACGGCCGCCACCGTGTCGTCCAGTGCGGCGTTCAGCGCCTCATGGTCGCCGAAGGGCAGGGTGCGGAAGCCGGGCATGAGGGGGGCGAAGCCCGCGGTCATCTTCTCCGAGCCGGCCGCGGCAATGGCGGCACCCGAGCGGCCGTGGAAGGCGCCCTCGAACGTGAGGATCGTCTGACGTTCGGGGTGGCCGGCGGCGTGCCAGAATTTCCGGACCATCTTGACCGCCAATTCAGTGGCCTCGGTGCCCGAATTGGTGAAGAACACCGTGTCGGCAAAGGTGGCGTCCACCAGCATCTGCGCCAGCCGCTCCTGTTCGGGGATGCGGTAGAGGTTGGACAGGTGCCAGAGCTTGCCGGCCTGTTCGGTCAGCGCCTCGACCAGCGCCGGATGGGCGTGGCCCAGCGCGTTCACGGCGATGCCCGCGGCGCAGTCGAGGTAACGATCACCCGAGGCCTCGGTGAGCCAGCTGCCGCGGCCTTCGGTAAAGGTCAGGGGGGCGCGGTTGTAGGTGGGCAGAACGGCCGGGATCATGGGCGTATTCCTCGCAACGAAGGGATTGCGTGCCAAAGGCACCGGGGGCTGTCAATGTGGGGAAGGCAGGAGCGCGCGCGGGCGCAGACGTCAGCCGCGGGGGCGTCGGCGTCGCAGCGGGGTCGGGAGGAACAGGGTGCGGACCATGGCACTCCGGATATCCGCCAGGGGGCAGGCTGTCCAGCGCCAAGAACGGATGGGGACGCGGGTGCGGTCTGCGGCCGTTCCCGCAGCTTCGCAGGCAGGATGGTTGCGCGGAGGTCAACGTCTGTCCCCGCCTGCCACTCCCGAGCCGGAAGGCACTGGTGGCCGGGGGTATTCAGGGTTTGGCTGAGCGTTGGTCGGACAGGCCCCGATGTTTGCCTGAGCGGATCAGAACGATCGCCCAGAAGCCCATGAACAGCGCCATGGGCAACGCGATTGCGATGCCTTCGGGTATGTTGGGGGCGGCCGAGCGCAGAACCGCGACGCCGGGCAGAACGAATGTGTGGGCCACATAGATGGTCAATGGGTTTCGGCCCGTATGCTCAAGAAAATAGGAGACAAACGGGAGCTTCACGGCATCAAGGAATGCCATTGTCAGGAGCATTACACCACAAATCACGATGAGAAACCACAGCTGGGGAGGTGCTGAGAAGTCGCTGTGCAGTTCCGGGAGGGTGCGCCAGCCGACAAGGCGTCCAAGGCTCAGACCGCAAAGCAACAAGACAAGTCCAATGACCAGCAGCACCGGGCCGAGCTGGGCGCCCCTTTGCCGCAGTTCGCGCAGGTGCCAGCCGAGGGCCGCCATGAGCAGGGCCATTCCAAGATTGACCAGGAGCGCATATTGGCCGGACACCAGAAACAGTCTGAGCAGTTCCACAAGGCCTTCGTCGCCTGGTGGCCAGCTGTCGTGCCCCAACCAGGTGCCCACGAAGATCAGCACCGCGCCGGCCACGGCGGGGGCTGCCAGCGAAGACCGGGCGAGGTGGTGAATGACCAGTGCGGTGACCAAGATCGCGAGGAAATAGAAGAAGAGCACCCCATAGATGTTCAGTCCGAGGTTGAATGCGACCGGACCCGCGGCTTCTCCTGCACTAAGCGTGTTGCTCATCGCGGGAATCGATACGAGGACCGCCGCGAGCAGGACTGTCCCGGACCGCCTGAGGAGCCTGTCCCGTGTGCCCCTCGGATTTCGGGTTGCCGCAGGGAAATAGGCGAACGCCAGTGAAAATCCGAAGACCGCGATGAAGGTCGGGGTCGCAAAGCGCCCCACGAGCAACAGGATGTCGATCAGGGGAGGCTGAAGCCCGACCCTTTCGTAAACGCCGGGTCCGAAATGCGCGAGGATCATGCAGCAGATGGCAAGGCCCCTGACTTGATCCACCGCAACAAAACGCGACATCTGCAGCCCCGCACACGCATCCACACAACAGAGAGGCCACGCAAGGCCAAGGCGGGTCGGGTGAGCATGTCAGAAATGCAAGCACGGCCGCCACGGATGGCAACGTTCCATGGCCGGGTTTAAAAAGGCTGAGTATCTTCGCGAAAATGCCCCGAGACAGGCAAGAGGCGCGTCAGGCCTGTCTTCCGGGCAATGCGTGCTCCGCCGTTACTGATCGAGGAAGCTGCGGAGGCGGCGGGAGCGGCTGGGGTGCTTGAGTTTGCGGAGCGCCTTTGCCTCGATCTGGCGGATGCGTTCGCGGGTGACGGAGAATTGCTGGCCGACCTCCTCGAGGGTGTGGTCGGTGTTCATGCCGATGCCGAAGCGCATGCGCAGGACGCGTTCCTCGCGCGGGGTGAGGGAGGAGAGGACGCGAGTGGTGGTCTCGCGCAGGTTTTCCTGGATGGCGCTGTCGAGCGGCAGAACCGCGTTCTTGTCCTCGATGAAATCGCCGAGCTGGCTGTCTTCCTCGTCGCCGATGGGGGTCTCGAGGCTGATCGGCTCCTTGGCGATCTTCATCACCTTGCGGACTTTTTCGAGCGGCATCTGGAGCTTTTCGGCCAGTTCCTCGGGGGTGGGCTCGCGGCCGATCTCGTGCAGCATCTGGCGCCCGGTGCGCACCAGCTTGTTGATCGTCTCGATCATGTGCACGGGAATGCGGATGGTGCGGGCCTGGTCGGCGATGGAGCGGGTGATGGCCTGCCGAATCCACCAGGTGGCGTAGGTCGAGAACTTGTAGCCGCGGCGGTACTCGAACTTGTCCACGGCCTTCATCAGGCCGATGTTGCCCTCCTGGATCAGGTCCAGGAACTGCAGCCCGCGGTTGGTGTATTTCTTGGCGATGGAGATCACGAGGCGGAGGTTGGCCTCGACCATCTCCTTCTTGGCCTGGCGGGCTTCCTTCTCGCCCTTCTGGACCTGGTTCACGATGCGGCGGTATTCGCCGATGTCGACGCCGACATACTGGCCGACCTGGGCCATGTCGGCGCGCAGCTCCTCGATCTTGTCCGAGGAGCGGTCGATCAGCGCGGTCCAGCCGCGCCCGCCCTTGGCGGCCATGCGGTCGAGCCAGGTGGGGTCGAGCTCGGACCCGCGATAGGCGTCCACGAATTCGCGCCGGTTGATGCGGGCCTGGTCGGCGAGCTTCACCATCGCGCTGTCGATGGACATGATGCGCTTGTTGATGCCGTAGAGCTGGTCGACCAGCGCCTCGATGCGGTTGTTGTGCAGGTGCAGCGAGTTCACCAGCTGCACGATTTCCGCACGCAGCTTCTGGTAGGTGGCCTCGTCCGAGGCGGTGAAGGCTGCGGATTCCACCAGCTTGGCCTCCATCCGCTTGTCCTGCAGCTCCGCCAGGCGGGCGTAATCGTCGGCGATGCGGTCGAGGGTTTCGAGCACGCGCGGCTTCAGCGCGGTCTCCATCGCCGCGAGCGAGAGGTTGGCGCCGTCGTCATCGTCATCGTCCTCGTCACCGCGGATCGGGTTGCCGTCGGCGTCGAGCTCGGGGCCCTTGGCCTCGGCGCGGGCTTCGGCGCGGGCGGCGGTGGCGGGGCCGGTGGGGGCGTCGACGGGGGCCTCGCCTTCCTCGTCGAGCTGGTTGCCGAAGGTGGTCTCCAGGTCGATGACGTCGCGCAGAAGGATGTCTTCGCCCAGAAGCTCGTCGCGCCAGATGGTGATGGCCTGGAAGGTCAGGGGCGACTCGCACAGCCCCGCGATCATGGTGTTGCGGCCGGCCTCGATGCGCTTGGCGATGGCGA
>SKMM01000406.1 GCA_007121055.1 Paracoccaceae bacterium
CGTCCTCGATGCGCAAGGGCGAGATGATGTTCTCGATCCTGAAGGAGCGCGCCGAGGAAGGCTGGGAGGTGTCCGGCGACGGGGTGCTGGAGGTGCTGCAGGACGGGTTCGGCTTCCTGCGGTCGGTCGAGGCGAACTATCTGCCGGGTCCGGACGACATCTATGTCTCGCCCGAGACGATCCGGCAGTTCGCGTTGCGCACCGGGGACACGGTTGAGGGGGTGATCGCCGCGCCGGGGGAGTCGGAGCGGTATTTCTCGATGACCCGGGTGACGCAGATCAACTTCGACGAGCCGGAGCGGGCGCGGCACAAGGTGCATTTCGACAACCTGACGCCGCTGTATCCCGACGAGCGGCTGAACATGGAGACCGACGATCCGACGACCAGGGATCGCTCGGCGCGGGTGATCGATATCGTCTCGCCGCTGGGCAAGGGGCAGCGGGCGCTGATCGTGGCGCCGCCGCGGACCGGGAAAACCGTTCTTTTGCAGAACATTGCCCATTCGATCGCGCGCAACCACCCCGAGTGCTACCTGATCGTGCTGCTGATCGACGAGCGGCCCGAGGAAGTGACCGACATGCAGCGCAACGTGAAGGGCGAGGTGGTGTCCTCGACCTTCGACGAGCCGGCAACGCGGCATGTGGCGGTGTCGGAGATGGTCATCGAGAAGGCCAAGCGGCTGGTGGAGCACAAGCGCGACGTGGTGATCCTGCTCGATTCGATCACCCGGCTGGGGCGGGCGTTCAACACGGTGGTGCCGTCCTCGGGGAAGGTGCTGACGGGGGGTGTGGACGCCAACGCGTTGCAGCGGCCCAAGCGGTTTTTCGGGGCGGCGCGGAACATCGAGGAAGGCGGGTCGCTGACGATCATCGCCACCGCGCTGATCGACACCGGCAGTCGGATGGACGAGGTGATCTTCGAGGAGTTCAAGGGGACGGGCAATTCGGAGATCGTTCTGGATCGCAAGGTGGCGGACAAGCGGGTGTTCCCGGCCATCGACATCCTGAAGTCCGGCACCCGGAAGGAAGAGCTGCTGGTGGACAAGGTGGATCTGACCAAGACCTTCGTGTTGCGGCGGATCCTGAACCCGATGGGGACGACCGACGCCATCGAGTTCCTGCTGTCCAAGCTGAAGCAGACCAAGACCAACTCGGATTTCTTCGACTCGATGAACACCTGAGGCGGGATGGAGACCGACACGATCTTCGCCCCCGCCACGGCGCGCGGGCGGGCGGGCGTGGCGGTGATCCGGATCTCGGGGGCCCGGGCGCATGCGGTTGTCCGGGCGCTGTGTGGCGACCTGCCGGAGGAGCGACGCGCGTCGCTGCGGACACTGCGGGTGGGCGGCGATGTGCTGGACCAGGCGCTGGTGCTCGTGTTCGGCGCGGGGCGCAGCTTTACCGGGGAGGATGTGGCGGAACTGCAGGTCCATGGCAGCCCGGCGGTGGTCTCGGCCCTGCTTTCGGCGCTGGGGCGGATGGCGGGGTTGCGGCTGGCGGAGCCGGGGGAGTTCACGCGGCGGGCGCTGGAGCGCGGTCGGATGGATCTGACCGAGGTGGAGGGTCTGGGGGATCTGCTGGCGGCGGAGACCGAGGCGCAGCGGCGCCAGGCGCAGCGGGTTCTGTCGGGGGCGGTGGGGCGGAAGGTCGACGGGTGGCGGTCCCGGCTTGTCCGCGCAGCTTCGTTGCTGGAGGTCACCATCGACTTCGCCGATGAGGATGTACCGACCGACGTGACTCCGGAGGTGCTGTCTCTGATCGGCGAGCTTCGGGCGGAGTTCGAGCGTGAGGCGGCCGGGGTCGCGGTGGCCGAGCGGATCCGGGACGGGTTCGAGGTTGCGGTCCTGGGGGCGCCGAACATGGGAAAATCCACTCTTGTCAATGCGTTAGCTGGTAGGGACATCGCATTGACCTCGGCCGTGCCCGGCACCACCCGGGATGTGCTGGAGGTGCGGCTGGATATCGACGGGCTGGCGGTGACGGTGCTCGACACGGCGGGTCTGCGGGAGACGGAGGATGAGGTGGAGCGGCTCGGGGTGGGCCGTGCGCGGGCGCGGGCGGAGGGGGCGGATCTGCGGGTGTTTCTGGTGGCGCCAGGGGCGGGGCCGGAGGCGGGCATCTGGCAGCCGGGGGATCTGGTGGTCACGGCAAAGGCCGATCGCACCGGGGCGGGTCCTGGCGCGGTCTCGGGGCTGACCGGCGCGGGGGTTTCCGAGTTGCTGGCAGCCATCGGGGCGGCACTGTCGGCGCGCACGGTGTCTGCGGCGACTCTGACGAGGGCGCGGCATCGGCAGGCGGTTCTTCGGGGGCTGGAGGCCTTGAAGACTGCAGAAGCTGGGTTGCGGCGGGGTGAGGAGGTGGAACTGGTGGCCGAAGACCTGCGGGCGGCGCTTCGGGCGCTGGACGCCCTTGTCGGGCGCGTTGATGTCGAGCATATCCTGGATGTGGTTTTCGCGGAATTCTGTATCGGCAAGTAGGATGTTTCACGTGAAACAGGTGGATGTGATCGTGATTGGAGGGGGTCATGCCGGCTGCGAGGCCGCGCATGCCGCTGCACGCATGGGGGTGGAGGTCGCGCTTGTCACGCTGCGCCAGGACGCGATAGGCGTGATGTCCTGCAACCCGGCCATTGGTGGATTGGGCAAGGGCCATCTGGTGCGGGAAGTCGACGCTTTGGATGGTCTGATGGGCCGGGTCGCCGACCAGGCGGGGATCCAATACAGATTGCTGAACCGGCGCAAGGGGCCGGCGGTTCAAGGGCCCCGTGCGCAGACGGATCGCAAACTGTACCGTCTGGCCATGCAGAGCGAGATTGCGCGACACGCGCGGTTGCAGGTGATCGAGGGCGAAGTGATCGATCTGTGCCTTTCGGGTGAATGGGTTACTGGTGTGATCCTGGCCGATGGGTCCGGGATCAAAGCCAAGGCCGTGATTCTGACGACGGGAACGTTTCTGCGGGGTATGATCCACATCGGAGACCGCCAAATCCCGGCCGGGCGCATGGGTGAGGCGGCAGCCAATCCTCTTGCCGATCGGCTGATGGCCCTTGACCTTCCACTCGGTCGCCTCAAGACCGGTACGCCACCTCGGCTTGATCGTTGCAGTATCGATTGGTCGGTACTTGAGACGCAGCCGGGCGATGCGGAGCCGGTGATGCTCTCCTTCCTGTCCGAACGCCCGGTGGCCGCGCAGGTTTCCTGTGCGATTACCCACACCAACGTGGATACCCACGCCGTGATCCGCGAGAATCTGCACCGCTCAGCCATGTATGGAGGGCAGATTTCAGGCAGCGGCCCGAGATATTGCCCCTCGATCGAAGACAAGGTCGTCCGGTTCCACGAGAAGCCCAGCCACCAGGTCTTTCTCGAACCCGAGGGTCTGGATGATGAGACGGTTTACCCCAACGGCCTGTCCTGTTCGCTGCCGGAGGACGTGCAGGAGCGGTATGTTCGCTCGATCCGCGGGCTTGAGGAGGCGCAGATCGTGCAACCGGGCTATGCCATTGAATATGACTATGTGGACCCCCGGTCCCTCCTGCCCACACTGGAGCTGCGCACCCTGTCCGGTCTGTACCTTGCCGGACAGATCAACGGAACGACCGGGTATGAGGAAGCTGCGGCTCAGGGTCTGGTCGCGGGTCTGAACGCAGCGCTGGGTGTCCTTGGCAGACCGCCCCATGTCTTCGGTCGTGCAGACAGCTACATCGGGGTCATGATAGACGACCTTGTCACGCGGGGCGTGACCGAGCCGTATCGGATGTTCACGTCACGTGCCGAATACCGCTTGCGCTTGCGGGCCGACAATGCGGATCAGCGGCTTACGTCGACGGGACAAAGACTTGGATGCATTTCCGCGCAGCGACAAGATCGCTTTGAGACCAAGATGAGCGCACTTCGTGACGGGCGTGCCAAGCTCGCCGCCCTGTCGGTTTCGCCGCAGCAGCTTGCGGCGCAAGGGATTGCGGTCAGTGCCGATGGAACGCGGCGAAATGGCTTTGACCTGCTTGCGTTTGCGGGGATGGAGTTCGATACGCTGCTTCGCTTGTCGGCAGAGCTTGGCAACATCCCGCCGGCGATTCAGGCCCAACTCAGCCGCGAAGCCCTGTATCAGCGCTACATCGAACGCCAGGATGCGGATGTGGCCGCCTTGCAGCGTGACCAGCAGCGGCCCATTCCAGTCGATTTCGACTTCAGGAGCCTCGGCGGCCTGTCCGCGGAACTCACCGAGAAGCTGGAGCGGCACCGCCCGACAACCCTCGCCCAGGCGTCTCGCATCGAAGGCATGACGCCGGCAGCGCTGGCGCTCATTCTGGCGCGATTGCGCGGATCCCGCCGTGTTGCGGTCTGACGTCCCACCAGACCCCGGTGTTTCACGTGAAACAAGGCTTCGGCTCGATGCATTCGCCCGAACCTTCCATGCTTGGAACGCCGCGATAAGTCTTGTGTCGCGGCGCGATGCGGCAGATCTCTGGCCACGGCACATTCAGGATTCGACCCAGCTTTTCACCCTGCGCCGCCCGAGCGACCGCCGATGGGTGGACATTGGCACCGGTGGTGGGTTTCCGGGGCTCATCATAGCGATCCTCGCAGCCGATGTCGCTCCGGACCTCGCGGTCACACTGGTCGAGAGCGACCGTCGCAAGGCCGCCTTTCTGCGGGCTGCGGCGCAGGCCTCGGGTGTTCAACCCCGAATTCTGACGGAGCGGGCCGAGGCCCTCCCATCGCTGGAGGCCGATGTCCTTTCTGCCCGCGCGGTTGCCCCTCTGCCGACCTTGTTGTCCTTTGCAGATCGACATCTTCGCCGTGACGGATGCGCGCTCTTTCCGAAGGGAGCCCGTGTGGACGATGAAGTCACCTCAGCCCTTGCAACATGGCGGTTCACGGTTCACAAGATTCCAAGCCGAACCGACCCCCAAGGTGTGATCCTGGCGATCGAAGGAGTGCGCCGTGCCTGATCCATTCCCATCCGGGCCCGAAGCGACCCGCATCATTGCCATTGCCAACCAGAAGGGCGGTGTCGGCAAGACGACCACGGCGATCAATCTTGCGGCCGCCTTTGCCGAAGCGGGTCTCAAGGTGCTCGTGGTGGACCTCGACCCCCAGGGCAATGCCTCCACCGGCCTCGGTATCGCACCCACCGCGCGAAATCGAACCAGCTACGATCTGCTCATCGAGGATATCCCCCTCGAGCAGGTCATCCACGCCACCGCCCACAGCGGAATTTCCCTCGTCCCCGCGACCACTGACCTCTCCTCCGCGGACATCGCCATGGCTGGCAGCAGCGGCCGCACGGCCCGGCTGCGCCGCGCCATGCCGCCCCGCGCCCTCACCGGTTTCGACTATGTCCTGATCGACTGCCCCCCCTCGCTCAGCCTCCTCACCCTCAACGCCATGGTGGCGGCGCACGCCCTCCTCGTGCCTCTGCAGGCCGAGTTTTTCGCCCTCGAGGGCCTTTCCCAGCTCATGCTCACCATGCGCGAGGTGCGCGAGACGCTGAATCCCAACCTCCGCATCGAGGGCATCCTTATCACGATGTATGATCGCCGTAACAATCTGGCCCAACATGTAGAGGCCGACGCCCGCGACACCCTCGCCGAGCTCGTCTTCCAGACCGTCATCCCCCGCAATGTCCGCCTGTCCGAGGCCCCCTCGCACGCCCGACCCGCCCTCTCCTACGACCCCACCTCCAAGGGCAGCGAGGCCTACCGGGCGCTCGCCCGCGAAATCACCGCCCGCCACGCGCGGGTCCCGGCCTGAGCATGCAGGAGGCAGACATGACCGACCGCAAGGACCGCCGCGGCCTTGGCCGCGGCCTCTCGGCGCTGATGGCCGACATCCAGCCCGCCGAGACCCCGCCGCGCCCGGATCTCACGCTTCCGGTCGAGCGTCTCCACCCCAACCCCGACCAGCCGCGCCGCCATTTCGCCACCGAGGCGCTGGAGGAACTCGCCGCCTCCATCCGCGCCAAGGGGGTCATCCAGCCGCTGATCGTCCGCCCCCTCGCCGACCGCCCGGGCCACTACCAGATCATCGCCGGCGAGCGTCGCTGGCGCGCCTCCCAGATGGCGCAACTGCACGAACTGCCCGCCCTCGTGCGCGACCTCGACGACACCGAAGTCCTTGAAATCGCGATCATCGAGAACATCCAGCGCGCCGATCTCAACGCGCTCGAAGAGGCCGAGGGCTTCCGCCAGCTCATGGACCGCTTCGGCCACACCCAGGAACGCCTCGCCGCCGCCTTGGGAAAAAGCCGCAGCCACATCGCCAACCTCCTGCGCCTCCTGCAACTCCCCCCGGACGTGCAGGACCACCTCCGCCAGGGCCGTCTCACCGCCGGCCACGCCCGCACCCTGGTCACCGCCGAAAACCCCAGTGCGCTCGCCCGTCAGATCCTCGACCGCGGCCTCTCGGTCCGCGCGGCCGAGGCGCTGGCCCGCGGCTCGGCAGCCCCCCGCCCCCGCAAGACGCCCACCGAGAAGGACGCCGACACCCGCGTCCTCGAACAGGACCTCTCCGCCAACCTGAAAATGCCCGTGGTCATCGACCACCACCCGGGCGGCGAGGGCCGGGTCACCATCCGCTACAGCACCATCGAGCAACTCGACGCCCTCTGCCAGCTCCTTGGCGGCCACCGCTGATCAGCGCGCGAGCAACGCCTCTAGCACCCGATTGAGCAACAGCCGCCCCCGCGCCGTCACGCTGAGGCGCTCGCCTGCCTGCAGCAGTCCATCCTTAACCAACCCATTGATAATGCTGGGATTCAGCCTTAAGCCCAGCCCCTCTAGCCGCGCCATCGACACGCCCTCCGCCAGCCGCAGCCCCATCATCAGCACCTCCTCGGCACTTTCCTCCCGCGAAACTGCGGCCTCCTCCGCCACGGCTTCCCCAGCCTCGACCCGCCGGAGCCAGTCCCCCGGCGCGGCCACCGCCTCGGTCGCCATCCGGACCCCGGCCAGTGTCAGCCGCCCATGCGCCCCGGGGCCGATCCCGACCCAGTCGCCCGAGCGCCAGTAGACCAGATTGTGCCGCGACTCCGCCCCCGGCCGCGCATGGTTCGACACCTCATAGCCCGGCAGCCCCGCCGCCGCGCACAGCTCCTGCGTGACCTCATACATCTCCACCGCCCGGTCCTCGTCCGGCAGCCCGCGCAACCCCCCCGCCGCCTGCCGGTCCCAGAACGCCGTCCCCGGCTCCACCGTCAGCTGATAGAGCGACAGGTGATCCACGGCCATTTCCAGCGCTGCCCCCAGCTCCGACCGCCAGTCCGCCACGCTCTGGTCCTGCCGCGCATAGATCAGGTCGAAACTCACCCGGTTGAAGGCCCGCCGCGCGATGTCGAACGCCGCCCGCGCCTCGGCGGCCGAGTGCAACCGGCCGAGGCGCCGCAACGACGCGTCATCCAGCGCCTGCACGCCCATGGACACCCGGTTCACCCCCGCATCGCGGTAGCCGGCGAAGCGTCCCGCCTCCACGGAGGTCGGGTTGGCCTCCAGCGTGACCTCGAGGTCATTGGCCACGGGCCAGCCCGCCCGCACGGTCTCCAGCACCGCTCCCACAACCTCGGGCTCCATGAGCGAGGGCGTGCCACCCCCGAAGAACACGCTGCCCACGACCCGCTCGGGCACCCGCTCGGCCGCCGCCGCGATCTGCCGCACATAGGCCTTCAACCAGCGCTTCTGGTCGATCCGCGCCACCACATGGCTGTTGAAGTCGCAATAGGGGCATTTGGCCTGGCAAAAGGGCCAATGCACATAGACGCCGAACCCTCCGTGGCGCCAGTCCTCAGTCACAGGGCGGCCGCCACCAGCGCCCGGAAGGCTACGCCCCGGTGGCTCATCCGGTTCTTCTCCCACCGGTCCATCTCGCCGAAGGTCTCCGCATGCCCGTCCGGCTGGAAGATCGGATCGTATCCGTGCCCCCTGTCGCCCCGCCCTGGCCACACGATCCGCCCCTCCACGCGCCCCTCCACGGCGACCTCCGCGCCATCGGGCCACACCAGCACCAGCGCACAGCAGAACGCCGCCCGCGGCGCCTCCGCCCCCACCGCCTGCAACTCTCGCCACACGCGCTCCATCGCCTTCCCGAAATCGCGCCCCGCCCCGGTCTCGGCCCAATCGGCCGTATGCACCCCCGGAGCGTCCCCCAGAGCCTCCACCGCCAGCCCGGAATCATCCGCCAGCGCCGGCAACCCCGTGGCCAGCGCCGCCGCCTTCGCCTTCAGCCGCGCGTTTCCCGTGAAACTCTCCTCCGTCTCCTCCGGCACCGGCAAGCCCAGGGCGCCGGCCGAGGTCACCTCCACCCCATACGGCGCCATCAGCGCCGCGATCTCCTCCATCTTGCCCATGTTATGCGTGGCCACCACCAGCCGGTCGCCCCGCGCCAGACGCCGGCTCACAGCGCGCCCTTCTGGGCGGCCACCAGCGTCGCCACGCCGTCCGAGGCCATGCCCAGCAGCCGGTCGAGATCCTCCCGCGCGAAGGTCGCCCCCTCGGCCGACATCTGCACCTCGATCAGCCGTCCAGCCCCGGTCATGACGAAATTCCCGTCCACCCCGGCCATGCTGTCCTCGGCGTAATCCAGATCCAGCACCGGCTGGCCGGCATAGACCCCGGCACTGACCGCCGCGACGTGATCCACGATCGGATCGGAGGTCAGGACGCCGGCCTTCATCAGCTTGTTCACCGCCAGCCGCA
>SKMM01000371.1 GCA_007121055.1 Paracoccaceae bacterium
CCGAAGGCCGACAGCCCCGCGGCGGCCATCAGCGCGCGGCCCCAGCGGCTGTGCATCTGCGCAAAGGCCGCGAGGAGCAGCGCGCCCACCGCGCCCAGCCCCGCGGCCTCGGTCGCCGTGGCAACGCCCGCCAGGATCGAGCCCAGCACGGCGAGGATCAGCAGCATCGGCGGCAGGAAGGTGAAGACGATCTCCGGCCACGGCACGGGGGCCGCGCGGGGCGGGCGAGGGCTGCCGCGCGCCGGCCGCAGGGTCAGCGCAACATAGACCCCATAGAGGCCCACCAGCACCAGCCCGGGGATCAGCGCGCCCGCGAACAGATCGCCCACCGACACCGGCTGGGGGGCGAAGTTGCCCGCCCGCTGCTGTGCCTCGAGGTAGGTGGTGCCGATCTGATCTCCCAGCAGCACCAGCAGGATCGAGGGCGGGATGATCTGCCCCAGCGTGCCGGAGGTGCAGATCAGCCCGCTCGCCTGTCGCTGCGGGATGCCCGCCGCCAGCATCGGGCCCAGCGCCACCAGCACCAGCATCACCACGGTCGCTCCGATGATCCCCGTGGCCGCGGCGATCATGGTGGAAAACGCCAGCACCGCCAGCGCCATGCCGCGCGGACTGCCACCCAGCAGCCGCGCGAGCACGCCCAGCATCCGCTCTGCCAATTGCGCGCGCTCCAGCAGCACGCCCATGAGCACGAAGAGCGGCACCGCCATCAGCAGCGTGTTGGTCATCACCCCCCAGACCCGGGCGGGGAAGAAGGTCAGGAACCGCAGGTCGAAGGCGCCGAAGCCGGAGGCGATGACGGCGGTGACCAGCGGCACGCCGGCAATAGCCAGCATGGCCGGAATGCCGCTGAGGATGCCCGCAAAGAGGCCCCCGAGCATGAGGAGGAGGAAGAGCTCCTGCGGGGTCATGCGGGCGCGGGCGGGCGCAGGACGGCGGCGATGCCCTGCACGATCATCAGCACCGACGCCACCGGCAGCGCGGTGCGAACCACAAACAGCCCCGGCAGCCCCCCGGTGGACACCGACCCCTCGCGCACCCGCCAGGAAAACCGCAGGTCCGACCAGCCCGCCCACAGGATCAGCCCGAAGACGGGGATGAGGAAGAGCACCAGCGCCACGCGGTCGGCCGCGCGCAGGTATCCGGGGGGCAGACGCTCGGACAGGACCTCGACCCGGACATGGCCGCCCTGCGCCATGCAGACCGGCAGCGAGAAGATCAGGAACACCGCAAAGGCATAGGCGGCGGCGTCCTGCAGCCGCACGGAGCCGGTGCCGAAGCCATAGCGCAGCACCACGATGGTCAGCACGAGCCCCACGAGCGCCAGCGCCGCCGTGCCGCACAGGACCCGGGCGCCCCGGTCCAGCAGATGGGCCAGCCTCAGAAACCCTGCGCGCACCCTTGCCCCCCTTGGCCGTCGCCCACGGCTAGCCGGGCCGCGGGGGATTGTCGAGCGCCCGCGCGGTCGCGTGCGGGGCGGCTCCGGTCAGGCCGGGGTGCGGCGGCGGCGCCCGCCTTCGGGGCGGTTGAAGGCGGGCTCGGGCAGGGGGACGGAGGCGCGCAGGGTGGCGAAGGGGTCACTGGCGTGGGGCAGGGCGGAGGCGGCCACGAAATGCTCCTGAAACCGCGGCTCGATGGCGGTCTCGACCTTGTGGATGCGCGTCACCAGCGCCTCGATCTGCGCCCGTGCAGCGCGCGAGCACAGCGCTATGCGCGCGCCGGTGCCGGCGGCGTTGCCGGCCGAGGTGACGCGGTCTGGCGCCACGTCGGGGATCATGCCCAACACCAGCGCATGCAGGGGCGAGACATGCGCCCCGAAGGCGCCCGCCAGCACCACGCGGTCCACATGGCTGACCCCGAAGGCGTCCATCAGCAGGCGGGCCCCGGCATAAAGGGCGGACTTCGCGAGCTGGATCGCGCGGATGTCGGATTGCGTGACCAGGATGCGCGGCCCGCCCGCGGCGCTGCCGTCGTGCAGCAGGTAGGCATGCGTGCGCCCCTCCGGCAGGCAGCGGTCGGCGCCGGTCTGCGCGGCCGCGCCGATCAGGCCAGAGGCGTCGACGATCCCGGCCATGCGCATCTCGGCCACCGCCTCGATGATGCCCGAGCCGCAGATGCCGGTCACCGGCTGGTCGGCGGGGAAGTCCGGGTCGTCGGACCACAGATCGCAGCCGATGACGCGGAAGCGGGGGGTTTTCGTCGCCGGATCGATGCGCACCCGCTCGATGGCCCCGGGGGCGGCGCGCTGGCCCGCCGAGATCTGCGCCCCCTCGAAGGCAGGCCCCGTGGGGGAGGAGCAGGCGAGCACGCGGCGCCGGTCGCCCAGCAGAAGCTCGGCATTGGTGCCGACATCGACGATGAGGACGGGGGTCTCGGCGGTCTCGGGCGCCTCGGACAGCGCCACGGCGGCGGCGTCGGCGCCGACATGGCCGGCGATGCAGGGCAGGACATAAAGCCGCGCGCCGGGGGCGATGCCGCTCAGCCCGAGGTCCCGCGCCGGCGCCTCCACCGCGCCGGAGGTCGCCAGCGCGAAGGGCGCCTGGCCCAGCTCCACCGGGTCGATCCCCAGGAACAGGTGGTGCATCACCGGGTTGCACACCACCACCGCCTCGACGATCGAGCCCGGTTTGATCCCCGCCTCCCGCGCCAGATCGGCGGCGAGGTCGCGCAGACCCGCCCGCACCGCCGCGGTCATCTCGGCCGCGCCGCCGGGGTTCATCATGGCGTAGGAGACCCGGCTCATCAGGTCCTCGCCGAAGCGGATCTGGGGGTTCATCAGCCCCGCCGCCGCTCGCACGCTGCCGTCGCTCAGGTCGGTCAGATGGGCCGCGATGGTGGTGGAGCCGAGGTCGATGGCGAGGCCGAAGGCGCCTTCGGCGTGGAACCCCGGCCAGACCGCCACCAGCCGCGGGGTGGGGTCGCGGTGGCCCCGGTGCACCGCCAGCGTGATCCGCCAGTCGCCGCGCCGCAGGGCCGGCTGCAGGTCACGCAGAACCTCAAGGTCGGGTTGCAGGCCCCTGATCTGCCATTGCTCCTCCAGCGCGCGCGCCACCCGCTCGAAATCGCCCGAGGGCTCGTGCATGTCGGGTTCCGCCACCTCGACGAGGTAGAGCCGTGTGGCCGGGTCCATCGCCATGGGGCGGGCGGAGGCCGCCTTGCGCACCACCTGCCGGTGCAGCTGGCTTTCGGGCGGGACGTCGACGACCACATCGCCCTGCACGCAGGCCTGGCAGCCCAGCCGCCGCCCGGGCGCGAGGCCACGCTTGTCGGCATAGCGCGCCTCGACCGCCGTCCCGGGCGACAGGGCGTCGGCGGCGACGCTGACCCCGTGCTTGGCGAACTGCCCCGCCTGCGGCGCCACCTGGCAACGCCCGCAGATCCCGCGGCCCCCGCAGACCGAGTCGAGATCCACCCCCAGTTGCCGCGCCGCGGTCAGCAGCGGCGTGCCCAAGGCGAAGCGCCCCCGCTTGCCCGAGGGCGTGAAGATCACCAGCGCGTCCGACATCCCCGCTCCGCCCGTGCCATCCTCGGGCCACCCAAACCCAGCACGGCGCCACGCTGCCCGCCGGAAGCGACGCGCCAGCGTCCGGTTGCGGCCACTGGACGCCGGCCGAGGGTTGGCAGCGGCGAGGGCTGGTCAGACCCCCATGTGCCCCTCTGCCGCGATCACCTGGGTGCCCCCCCTAGAGGGCAGACCATGCCGGGCCGATGGGCGCGGAACCTCCCCACCACCGGCCCGGTGCCGTCGTCGGCCACCAAGCCCTGCGGTGCCTGGGTCGGCAGGCCCCACGCTGGCCGCAGCGCCGCAGGCGGGTGCAGAGGTGTCGGGCTGCGCGGCGGTGTCGGGCGGCCCGTCGCGCCAGAAACCGGGCCGGTTGGCGATGAAAACTTGTGCAGGGGCGGGTGGGGTGGCCCTTTTCGCGCGATTGGTCCTTTCAATGCGGATTGGTTCGGGCTTTGGTTCGGAATCGAGATCGCCTTCGGAGTCGCGGCGCGCCCGGATCGGGTGCGTCCTGCAAGGCCCGCGCAAGGCGGGCGCAACCAAGACAGGGAGCTCTCCCATGACCCATACATCCTTTGCCCTTCCGCGCTGGAAGACCCTTGCGGCGGCGGCCGCCGCCGCCACCGCGCTGGGCGTCGCGCCGGCCGCGGCCGAGTTTCCCGAGCGCGAGATCCAGATGATCATCCCGTTCGGCCCGGGCGGGGCAACCGACATCATCTTCCGCCTGATCGCCACCGAGGCCGAGCAGCATCTGGGCGGCACCATCGTGCCGGTGAACATGGCCGGTGCCGGGGCCACCCGCGGCTCGCGCCATGTGCTGGAGGCCGCGCCCGACGGCTATACGGTGCTGGCGAGCCACGACACCATCGCGCTGTCGCAGCTCGCGGGCATGGTGGACTATTCCTATGACGCCTTCGAGCCGGTCGCGCTGCTGACGCAGACCATCAACATGCCCGCGACCCATGCCGACCACCCCGTGCAGTCGGCCGACGAGATCGCGGCCTATGTCGCCGAGAACCCCGGCCGGGTGCGGTTCGGGATGATCCCGACCTCGACCGACCATTTCTTCTGGGCGCAGTTCTTCGACGCGGCGGGCATCGACATGGATGACGTGCGCCTCGTGGGCTACTCCGACACCGGCGAGCAGGTCGCCGCGATGCTGGCGCAGGAGCTTGATTTCGCGATGTTCAACCTGCCGTCGGGCGGGTCGCATTTCGAGGCCGGCACCTTCCGGCCCCTGGGCGTGGCCCATGTGGAGCGTCTTGACGCCATCCCGGATGTGCCGACGCTGAACGAGATGGGAATCGCGCTGGAGCACGCGACCTCGCGCGGGCTGTTCTATCCCGCCGGCACCCCCCAGGAGGCGATCGACGCGCTGGCCGCGGCCTTCGGGGCGGCGCTGGAGAACGAGGAGTTGCGGGCGCGGATCGAGAACGAGTTCGGCTCGGTCGTGCGGTTCCTGGCGGGCGACGGCTATGTCGCCTTCCTCGAGGAGAACAAGGCGGGCCTCGCGGCCGCGGCCGAGAACATCGATTTCGAAGGCTGAGAACAGCCCGTCGAGTGGTGCGCGGGGGCCGGCGTCCTGCCGGCCCCCGCTGCGTCCCGGCCGGACCCGAGATGGGGGGCGAGAAATGAGCTTCATGACCCGCGACCGGGCGCTGGCGCTGGCGACGCTGGGCCTCGTGGCGATCCTGGCCGTGGAGGCGCGCGACATCCCCGGGCCGAGCCGCTGGCAGACCTATGGGTCGGACTTCCTGCCCAAGGTGCTGTTGTGGACGCTGGGCGGGCTGGCGGTGATCCTGCTCGTGCGCTCCTTCCTCGCGGGGTTCCGCACCCAGCCCGAGGTGGGGCCGGACCTGTGGGCCTTTGTGCGGACCAATCCGCGCATCCTGGGGCTGCTGACGCTGTTCGGCGTCTATGTGTGGGCGCTGCCGCAGCTGGGCTTCCGGGTGGCGACGGTGGGCTGGCTGATGCTCGCCTTCTGGCTGCTGACGGGGTTCCGGTCGTGGCGGACGGTGCTGATCTGCGCGGCGGTGGCGGTGATCGCGCCGCTGCTCGTCTATGCGCTGTTCCAGTACGGGCTGCGGCTGCGGCTGCCCTGAGGCCGAGCGGGAGGCGCGGATGCCGGAGTTTTTCCTTCAGGCGCTGATCGAGGTGGCGGACCCCGCCACGCTGGGGCTGATCGTGGCCGGGGTGCTGATCGGCATCATCGGCGGGGCGATCCCCGGCTTCACCGTGACCATGGCGATCCTCGTGGTGTTTCCCTTCACCTTCGCCATGGACCCGGTGTCGGGTGTGGCGCTGATGGTGGCGGTGTTCGTGGGGGGCTATTCGGGCGGCATCGTCAGCGGGGTGATGCTGGGCATCCCCGGCACGCCGTCCTCGATCACCACCGTCTACGACGGCTATCCGATGGCCAAGAAGGGCGAGCCGGGCCGGGCGCTGGGGATCGGGGTGATCGCGTCCTTCCTCGGCACGGTGATCTCGGTGGGGGTGCTGGTGGTGCTGGGGCCGCTGCTGGCGAGCGTCTCCATCAACTTCCGGCCCTGGGAGATCACGGCGCTGATTGTGTTCGCGCTGACGCTGGTCGCCAGCCTGTCCACCGGAAATCTGCTGAAGGGGCTGATGGCGGCCGTCTTTGGGCTGCTGGTCACCACCGTGGGGTTCGACCGCAACTCCAACGTCAGATTCGATTTCGACATCCGGGCGCTGGCCTCGGGCTTCGACATCCTGCCGGTGATGATCGGGGTCTTTGCCTTTGCGCAGCTGATGGCCAACCTCGAAACCCTGCATGGTGCCGGGGCAGGGGCCAAGGCGCAGGTCCGCCGCGACGTCACCATCCCCTACGGCCGGATCATCGCCGACATGTGGCGCCAGAAGATCAACACCATCCGCTCGGCGCTGATCGGGGCCTTCGTGGGAGCGTTGCCCGGGACCGGAGGGACGGTGGCGAATTTCCTCAGCTACGACCAGGCGCGCAAGTTCTCGCGCAAGCCGCAGGAGTTCGGGACCGGCATCCCCTCGGGCATCGTGGCGTCCGAGGCCTCCAACAGCGCAGTCGCCGGCGGGGCTTTCATTCCCACCCTGGCGCTGGGCATTCCGGGCGACCTGCCGATGGCGATCATGATGGGGGTGCTGATCCTGCACGGCATCAACCCCGGGCCGCTGATGTTCGACCAGAACCCGGTGCTGGTGGGGTCGATCTATGTCAGCCTGCTGATCGGGGCGGTGGTGATGGTGCTGGCGCATCTGGCGCTGGTGCGGTGGTTTGCGCGCATCGCGCTGATCCCGCAGGAGATCCTGGTGCCGGTGGTGCTGATGCTGACGGCGGTGGGGTCGTTTGCGCTGAACAACAACCTGTTCGATGTGTGGGTGCTGTTCGGCTTCGGGCTGGTGGGGTATCTGCTGGTCAAGGCCGATGTGCCGCTGACGCCGATGGTGCTGGGCGTGGTGCTGGGCGAGAATCTGGAACGGCAGCTGTTCCGGGCGCTGGAGCTGGACGACAGCTGGATGACCTTCCTGACCCGGCCGATTTCCGCGACGCTGCTGGCGCTGGCGGTGGCCTCGGCGGCCTTTGCGCTGATCCAGAACCGCCGCCACGCGGCGCGCACCGCCGAGGGCTAGGGCCCGGATCGGGGGGCGTTCAACCTTCGGGTGCTGCGAAATGCGGCAGGGGCGGCGTTGGTTGGGCTGGCGGGGCGGTTTGTCCTTGCATGGGGGTGCGGGGCGTGGCCCATTTCGGTGGATTGGTTCGGAATGGTTCGCATGCGTCTCACCCCCTCTCCGCTCACCGGGTTGCGGCCGGTCGCCGCCGACAACTCCATGCTTGCGCTGGAGGCGCTGCGGCGAATGTTGGGCGACCTGCCGGACGGCGGGGCGCACCGGCTGCCCACCGAGCGCGCGCTGGCCGAGGAGCTGGGGATCTCGCGCCGGTCGGTGCGGCGCGCGCTGGAGGTGCTGGCGGCCGAGGGGCGGGTGTGGCGTCGGCAGGGGGCGGGCACCTATGCCGGGCCGCGCCCCGGGGCGGAGGCGGGCGACGGCATGGTGGCCATGCCGGTGGACCCGCTGGAGGTGATGGAGGTGCGGTTGCGCATGGAGCCGCAGATCGCGCAGCTGGCGGCGTTGCGGGCAAGCCCGGAGGCGCTGGGGCGGGTGGCCGCGCTGGTGGCGCGGCTGGACGCGACCGAGGACGCCGATGAGCGCGAACTGTGGGACAGCGCCCTGCACCGCGAGATCGCGCGGGCGACGGGCAACCGGATGTTCCTGGCGATCTTCGACGCGCTGGACGGGGCGCGGCGCGATCCGCGCTGGCGGGCGGTGCGGGAACGGGCGCGGGGCGGCGTGCCGTTCACGCTGTATCAGGACCAGCACCGGGCGATCCGGGATGCGATTACCGCGCGCGATCCGGTGGCGGCGGGGGACGCCATGCGGGCGCATCTGTTGTCGCTGAACGAGGCGCTGTTGCGCCAGACCTCGCTGGAGGGGCTGACGGATGGCTGAGCCGGTTCTGTCCATCGAGGATCTGTCGATCCGGTTCCGGGGCCAGCCGGTGGACCTGATCGACGGGGTGTCGCTGTCGATCCCCGCGGGCAAGACGCTGTGCGTGGTGGGGGAATCGGGCTGCGGCAAGTCCGTGACCGCGCTGGCGGCGATGGGGCTGCTGCCGAAGCGCAGCGCGGAGGTGACCGCGGGGCGCATCCGGTTCCGGGGCGAGGATCTGCTGGGCCTGCCCGAGGCACGGATGGCGGATCTGCGCGGCAACGGGATGGCGATGATATTCCAGGAGCCCATGACATCCCTGAACCCGGTGTTCACGGTGGGCGACCAGGTGGCCGAGGCGGTGCGGCGGCACAGGGGCTGCAGCGCGGCCGAGGCGCGGGACCGGGCGCTGGAGATGTTCCGCCGGGTGCGGATGCCGGCGGCGGAAAGGCGGCTGGGGGATTATCCGCACCAGCTGTCGGGGGGGATGCGGCAGCGGGTGATGATCGCCATGGCGCTGGCCAACAGCCCGGCCCTGCTGATCGCGGATGAGCCCACCACGGCGCTGGACGTGACGATCCAGGCGCAGATCCTGGAGCTGATGCGCGAGTTGCAGCGCGACACCGGCACGGCGCTGCTGATGATCACCCACGACCTGGGCGTGGTCGCGGAAATCGCCGATGACGTCGCGGTGATGTACGCCGGGCGCG
>SKMM01000344.1 GCA_007121055.1 Paracoccaceae bacterium
CCGCCGAGCGGGGGCTCGATGCCCCCCGAGGCGGCTCTCCCCACCCTCCGGCAGCCAGCCCCGAACCTCAACCCCGCTTCAGCCCCATCCAGGCCCGGGGCTTGACCCTGAACCCCACCCCGGCCCATCTAGCCGCAGACCCTCCGCCCGAAGGCCCCGCCGCCATGCTCCTCCTGATCGACAATTACGACAGCTTCACCTGGAATCTTGTCCATTACCTGGGCGAGCTGGGCGCCGAGGTCAGCGTCCACCGCAACGACGCGCTTGACGTGCAGGCCGCCATGGCGCTGCGCCCCGCGGGCATCGTCCTGTCGCCCGGGCCCTGCACCCCGCAGGAGGCCGGCATCTGCCTCGCCATGGTCACGGCGGCGGTCGAAACCCGCACCCCGCTCCTCGGCGTCTGCCTCGGTCACCAGGCCATCGGCCAGGCGCTGGGCGGCACCGTCACCCGCGCGCCGCAGATCGTTCACGGCAAGCCCGGCGTGATCCACCACCGCGGCGCGGGTGCCTTCGCGGGCCTGCCCACGCCGTTCTCGGCCACCCGCTATCACAGCCTGATCGTGGCCCGCGACGACCTGCCCGACACGCTCGAGATCACCGCCGAGCTCGAGGACGGCACCATCATGGGCCTGCGCCACCGCACCGCCCCGGTCGAAGGCGTGCAGTTCCACCCCGAATCCATCGCCTCCGAACACGGCCACGCGCTCCTGCGCAACTTCCTCGACACCACCCGCCAGCCCGCCTGAACTCCCTGACACACCGCGCCCGACCCCGTCCGATCCGACCATTGCGGCCAGAGCCCCCGCCGGCGACCCCGCCCCCCAACCCACAAGGCAAGTCCCCATGACCGACGGCCTGCGCCCCCTCATCGCCGCCGCCGCCGACCGCCCCCTCACAAGGGCCGAGGCCGAGACCGCCTTCGCGCTGCTGTTCGAGGGCGAGGCGACGCCGGCCCAGATGGGCGGCTTCCTCATGGCGCTGCGCACGCGGGGGGAGACGGTGGACGAATACGCCGCCGCAGCCGCCGCCATGCGCGCCCGTTGCCTGCCCGTCCGCGCCCCCGAAGGCGCCATGGACATCGTCGGCACCGGCGGCGACGGCAAGGGCACGCTGAACATCTCCACCGCCACCGCCTTCGTGGTGGCAGGCGCGGGCGTGCCGGTGGCCAAGCACGGCAACCGCAACCTCAGCTCCAAGTCCGGCGCCGCCGATGCCCTCGGCGCCCTCGGTGTCAACGTCATGGTCGGCCCCGACATCGTCGAACGCGCGCTGGCCGAGGCCGGCATCGGCTTCATGATGGCCCCCATGCACCACCCCGCCATGCGCCATGTCGGCCCCGTGCGCGCCGAGCTTGGCACCCGTACGATCTTCAACATCCTCGGCCCCCTCACCAACCCCGCAGGTGTGCGCTACCTGATGCTCGGCGCCTTCTCCGACCGCCTGATCCAGCCCATGGCCGAGACGCTGGCCACCCTCGGCGCCGCCCGCGCCTGGGTCGCCCATGGCGCCGACGGCACCGACGAGCTCTCCATCGCCGGTCCCAGCCGCGTCGCTGCCCTCGAGGACGGTCGAGTCCGCCTCTTCGACCTCCACCCCGAGGACGCGGGCCTGCCCACCCACCCCTTCGAGGCCCTCCTCGGCGGCAGCCCCGAGCACAACTCGGCGGCCCTCAAGGCGCTGCTCGACGGCACCGCCGGCCTCGAAGGCGCGGCCTACCGTGACGCGGTGCTGCTGAACGCCGCCGGCGCGCTCGTCGTCGCCGGCAAGGCCCGCGGCCTGAACGAGGGTGTGGAGCTTGCCCGCGAAAGCCTCGCCTCCGGGGCCGCCCACGACCGCCTCGACCGCCTTGCCGCCATCACCTCCGCCGCCGCATGACCCCCCCCGCCCGGCACCCGTCCCGCGCCCAGGACCCGCCGCAATCCCCCGCCGCCGCAGCGGACCACATGCCGGCTCCGAACGGCCCCCATCCTGACGCCACCGAAGCCCGCAACCGGACTGGCGGCCTGTTCCCGGACGCCGCCACCCAACCGGCCGCCACCAACCTGCCCGCCCCCCCACCGGGCTGGGCCGACCTGCCCTTCTTCGCCCGCGACTGGCCCCGCATCGCCGACCGCCTGGCGGCGGACCCCCGCCCTTGGCAACCCGCCCCCGACCGGCTGTTCCGCGCCCTCACCCTCACCCCGCCCGAGGCCGTCCGCGTCGTCATCCTCGGCCAGGACCCCTATCCCACCCCCGGCCGCGCCATGGGGCTTGCCTTCTCCTACCCGCCCGGCATCCGCCCCGCCCATTCGCTGGCCAATATCCTGCGCGAACTGGCCGAGGACACCGGCGCCCCCCGCACCGACGGCGACCTCACCAGCTGGGCCCGCCAGGGCGTCCTTCTCCTCAACACCGTCCTGAGCGTCCCCGTGGGCAGCCCCGACGGCCACAAGGCCCTCGGCTGGCAGCGCCTCGCCGCCGAGGTTCTGGCTCGCACCGCCCGCCGCCCCACCGCCTTCCTCCTCTGGGGCCGCCCGGCGCAGACCGTGGCCGCCCCCCACCTCACCGACCCCGCCCATCTGATCATCCGCAGCCCCCACCCCTCGCCCCTCTCGGCCCGGCGCGGGTTCTTCGGCTCCCGCCCCTTCTCGCAGGTCAACGCCTGGCTGCGCGCCCGCGGCGAGCCCCCCATCGACTGGACCGCCTGAGCCGGCGTTGCACCGGCCCGCCGCCCGTGCCAGTCTCCGCCCCGGGGGAGAGGCGCATGCAGGCAACACCGCGCATCGGTGACCGGCTCAGGGGGATGGGCCGCGCCCACTGGCTAGGGCTCTATGGCGGCATCCTGGCGGCCTGGGTGCTGCTGTTTGCCATGCAGATGCCGCCCGAGATGGCCACGGCCGTCCGCCTGGGCGGGGCGGATTGGTGGGAGGCGCTGTGCAGCCCCGCGCCGGGCCTCGCCGGCGCCGGGGCGGTATTCGCCATGTGGGCGATGATGGCGGGCGCGATGATGGCGCCGACGGCGTTGCCGGCTTTTGCGACCTTCGACGACTTGCGCGGCGCGGGCGCAGGCGCGTTCGGCGCCCTGGTCACGGGCTATCTGGCCGTCTGGCTGGGGTTTGCGGCGCTGGCGACCGGGGCGCAACTGGCCCTGGCCGAGGCGGGCCTCATCTCGGCGCTGGGAGAGAGCCTGTCGCGCCCGCTCACCGCCACGCTGCTGGCCCTTGCAGGTCTCTGGCAGTTCTCCCCCCTCAAGGAGGCCTGCCTCAGCCGCTGCCGCCGCCCGCTCGCGTTCTTCATGGAGCACTGGGCCGAGGGGCCAGGCCGCATGGGCCTGCGGCTTGGGCTGGTGTGCCTGGGCTGCTGCTGGGCGCTGATGGCGCTCGCCTTCATCGGCGGCACCATGAACCTGATCTGGATGGGCGGAGCGATGATTCTCATGGCACTGGAAAAACTGCCGAACCTCGGCCGCCCGCTGACGCGCCCGCTGGGCGCAGCCCTTCTCGGCGCCGCCGCCATGGCGCTGGTCGTCTGAATGCACCCTGAGGGAGGGGAAGGATGCTCGATCAACCGACCGTCGGTCAGATCCCGTGGGAGATCCGCGGCGAGCTGATCCTCAACTGCAACTGCACCGTGTTCTGCCCCTGCGTGGTCAGCCTCGGCAAACACGCGCCGACCGAGGGCTACTGCCAGGCCTGGGCCGGCGTGCGCATCGACGAGGGCGTCTATGGCGACACGCCGCTTTCGGGCCTCAACGTGGGCCTCCTGCTGGAAATCCCCGGCCTGATGGCCCGCGGCAACTGGAAGGCCGCAGCCTTCATCGACGACCGCGCAAGCGCCGAGGCTCACGAAGCCCTCACCCACATCTTCTCCGGCCGCGCCCGCGGCACCACGGGCCTGTTCGGCATGCTGGTCAGCGAATTCCTGGGCGCCGAGCCCGCCCCGGTCACCTACGAGACCGAAGGCAAGACCCGCCGCCTGATTGTGGGCAAGAAGATCCAGGGAGAGGTCATCCCCGTCCGCGGCGCCGACCCCGACGCCGACATCGTCGTGCGCAACACCGAATACTGGATGGGCCCCGACATCACCGTGGCCACCGCCACCAAGGGCCGGGTCCGCGCCTTCGGCCGGGTGTGGGATTTCGACGGCCGCTCGGCCGAGATCTGCCAGATCGACTGGCGCGGCCCCGGCCGCTGACCTGCCCCGGGACATGAGCGGCGCACCAACCTGCAAGGGCGACAGCCTGCCGTGGGCGGCCGCCCGAAAGGACCGACACAGGAGGACACCATGACATTCCGCGCACTCGTGCTGGAGAAGGACGGCGACGGCCCCGCCACAGCTGCGGTCCAGACGCTGGAGGACGACCGCCTGCCCGCGGGCGACGTGACCGTGGCGGTCGAATACTCCACCCTCAACTACAAGGACGGGCTCTGCCTCGGGCCCAAGGGCGGCGGGCTGGTCAAGGCGTGGCCCCATATCGCCGGCATCGACTTTGCCGGCACGGTGGAGGCCTCGGACGACCCCCGTTACGCCCCCGGCGACAAGGTGGTTCTGACCGGCTGGCGGGTGGGCGAACGCCACTGGGGCGGGTACGCCGAAAAGGCCCGGGTCAAGGCCGACTGGCTGGTGCCCCTGCCCGAGGGGCTGACCACCCGGCAGGCCATGGCCGTGGGCACGGCGGGCTTCACGGCGATGCTGGCGGTGATGGCGCTTGAGGACCACGGGCTGAGCCCCGACAAGGGCGAGGTGCTGGTCACGGGGGCCGCCGGCGGCGTGGGCTCGGTCGCCACGGCGATCCTCGCCAAGCTGGGCTATGATGTCGTGGCCGTCACCGGCCGGCCCGCCGAGGAAGGCTATCTGCGCGACCTCGGCGCCGCGCGCATCCTGCCGCGGGCCGAAATCGCCGAGACCGTGAACCGCCCGCTGGAGTCCGAGATCTGGGCCGGCTGCATAGACGCGGTGGGCGGGTCGATGCTGGCGCGGGTACTGGGGCAACTGAAATACCAGGCGAGCGTCGCGGCGGTCGGCAACGCCGGCGGCATCCAGGTGCCCGCCACGGTGATTCCCTTCCTGCTGCGCGGCGTGAACCTGCTGGGCATCGACAGCGTGATGCGCGGCTTCGATGACCGCCAGCGCGCCTGGGGCCGCATCGCCTCCGACCTGCCGATGGAGAAGCTGGAGGCGATGATCCGCCCCGCGCAACTGGAAGAGGTGCCGCAGCTCGGCGCCGATATCCTCAAGGGCGCGGTGCGCGGAAGGGTGGTCGTGGACGTCAACAGCTGACCGCAACGGGGCGTTTTCCGTCCTGGCCGCGCGCGGGTGCGTCGCACCCGCCGCCCCCCTTTCTTTCATCCGCAAATTGCCTATGCTTGCCGGGTACGCCGGCCGGAGAAGCGCCATGGCCAACGGGATCGACTACGGCAATCTGATGCACCGCGCCATGCGCGGGCTGATCCGCGAGGTCATGGCGGATGTCGCCGACCGCGGCCTTCCCGGTGCACATCACTTCTTCATCACGCTGGCGACCCGCTATCCCGGCGTGGAGATGGCCGACTGGCTGCGCGAGCGCTATCCGGATGAAATCACCATCGTCATCCAGAACTGGTACGATAACCTGGCGGTGGACCAGGACGGCTTTGCCATCACGCTGAACTTCGGCAACAGCCCCGAACCGCTGTACATTCCCTTCGACGCGATCTCGACGTTCGTGGACCCGTCGGTGGAGTTCGGACTGCGGTTCGAAACCCAGGGCGATGAAGACGACGACGAGGAGGACGAAGACGACGGCGCTCCGATGGAGGCAGACGCCGAGGACGAAGGCCCGCACGAGGCCGAGGTCGTCAGTCTCGACAAGTTCCGTAAGTAACCGGGGGCGCCGCCCGCGGGGGGCTTGCCCCCCCTTGGCGGCGGCAGTCCGGCCGAGGCCGTGCCGGCCCGGAGCCGGCCTGCGACCAGCGAAACACTACACACCGCGCACAGTATGCGACAGCATGCCGATTGCGCGCCCCAAAGCGGCACGCTATAGCGGCGAAAACCGCCCAGGGAGATGCCGCGATGACCGCCACCCGCACCGAATCCGACAGTTTCGGCCCTCTCGAGGTGCCGGCCGACCGTTATTGGGGCGCGCAGACACAGCGGTCGATCCTGAACTTCCCCATCGGCTGGGAGAGGCAACCGGTCGCCATCATCCGCGCGCTGGGCGTAATCAAACGCGCCTGCGCCGAGGTCAACATGGAGACCGGCAAGCTGGACCCCAAGCTCGGGCGCGCCATCGTCGAGGCGGCGACCGAGGTCCATGAGGGGCGGCTGGACGACCACTTCCCGCTGGTGGTGTGGCAGACGGGTTCGGGCACCCAGTCCAACATGAACGCCAACGAGGTCATCGCCAACCGCGCCATCGAGCTGCTGGGGGGCGTGATCGGCTCCAAGGACCCGGTGCACCCCAACGACCACTGCAACATGGGCCAGTCCTCCAACGACACGTTTCCGACCGCCATGCACATCGCGGTGGCGCGGACGGCACAGGACGTGACCCTTCCGGGGCTGGAGAAATTGCACGCGGCCCTGTCGGCCAAGGCCGCGGCCTTCGACGGCATCATCAAGATCGGCCGCACCCATACGCAGGACGCCACCCCCATGACGCTGGGGCAGGAGTTCTCGGGCTATGCCCACCAGGTCGCCATGGGCATCCGCCGGGTCCGCGCGGCCCTGCCCGCGGTCATGGAGCTGGCGCAGGGCGGCACCGCCGTCGGCACCGGCCTGAACACCGCCAGGGGATGGGATACGGCTGTGGCCGGGCGGATCGCAGCGATCACCGGCCTGCCCTTCGTCACCGCGCCGAACAAGTTCGAGTCGCTGGCCGCCCATGACGCGCTGGTGGAGATCTCCGGCGCGCTGAAGACCGTCGCGGCCTCGCTGTTCAAGATCGCCAACGACATCCGGCTGCTGGGCTCCGGCCCGCGCTCGGGGTTGGGCGAACTGATCCTGCCCGAAAACGAGCCCGGCAGTTCCATCATGCCGGGCAAGGTCAACCCGACCCAGTGCGAGGCTCTCACCCAGGTCTGCGCCCATGTCATGGGCAATGACGCGGCGGTGGGCTTCGCCGGCTCCCAGGGGCATTTCGAGCTGAACGTCTACAAGCCCATGATGGCCTACAACGTGCTGCAATCCATGCAGTTGCTGGGCGACGCCGCAGTCGCCTTCACCGACAACTGTGTGCGCGGGATCGAGGCCAACGAGGAGCGCATCGCCCGGCTGATGCGCGAGTCGCTGATGCTGGTCACGGCACTCGCCCCCACCATCGGCTACGACAACGCCACAACGGTCGCCAAGACCGCCCACAAGAACGGCACCACCCTGCGCGAGGAAGCCGTGGCGCTGGGCTTCGTCGACGAGGCGACCTTCGACGCCGTCGTCCGCCCCGAGGCGATGATCGGTCCCAAGGACTGATCCCCGCGCCGCGAGGAGCGGCCCCGTTTCCTCGACAGGCAGCCGATCCCGCTGCGCAAATGGCGCTATGTGCGCGGGCGCGGCTCGGCTACTCTTCCGCTGTGGTTGAACGGAGAGGTCAAAATGGGTTGGACGGGACGAATGATGGCGGCTGCGCTGGTGGTCGCGATGGGCGGAACGCCGGGTGCGGCCGCGACGCTGCAGGTCTACTCCGGGATCACGATCTTCGGCGACAGCCTGTCCGATCCGGGCAACGCCGCGGCCCTGGCCGCGGCAGCAGGCAGGCCCTTCCCTCCCGAATTCCCGCTGGGCAAGGCCTCGGACGGGCCGCTCTGGTCCGAGCGGGTCGCGGCGGAATTCACCACCCGCGGCCTGCCTGCGCGCAATTTTGCCTTCGCCGCCGCACGGGTTCTGCCCGACGACAAAGACGGCCTCTTTCCCGGCATCAACCTGCCGGCGCAACTGCGGAATTTCGCAGCCGCCGCGCCCGCGCCATTGGCGCCGGGCCACCTGGCACTGTTCTGGCTGGGGGCGAATGACCTGCGTGCTGCGCTCAGGGATTTCGACCCGCAGGGCAACCTGCTTTCGGAGGTCGCGACTCTTGCGACCTCAGCCATTGCCGCCGCAACCTCGCTCGTGCAACAGGCAACGGCGGTGCGGGCGGCCGGCATCCACGACATCCTGTTCGTGACCGCCCCGGACCTGTCCCTGACGCCTGCGGCCCTGCTGCGCAGCAACGAGGAACGTGCGCTTGCGCAACTGGCTACCGGAATTTTCAACGCCACCCTCGGTGCCGCGGTCTCGGCGCTCGACCTCATCGAGCCCGACCTCCGGGTCAGTGTCTTCGACATCAACAAGGGCCTCATCGCCACCTTGGGGAACCCCGACGCCTTCGGCGTGACCAACCCGTTGGCGCTCTCCTGCCTGGATGCCATCGGAGTCCCGCCGCCGCTGGATAGGCTGGGCGAGTGCCGCGCGCATTTCTTCTACGACGACATCCATCCGAGCTCCACGCTCCACGCTGCCCTTGCGGCCGACATCCGCACCGTGGTGGCGCCGATCCCGCTGCCGGCGGCGGGGTGGCTTCTGCTGACTGGCCTTGTCCTGCTGGGCGGCGTCGCACGGCGCCGGGCATGACGGGCGACCTCGTAAACCTGACCCGGGCGCGCAAGGCCCGCGCCCGCGCCGCAAAACGGGCCGAGGCCGACGCCCGGGCCGCGCTGCACGGCCGCACCAAGGCGCAGCGCAGGCTCG
>SKMM01000058.1 GCA_007121055.1 Paracoccaceae bacterium
ACGCGCCCCCGCGCATGGCCGCCGCGGGCCGCGTGGACCTCGCCATCTCCTACCAGCCACAACTCCACCTCAGCCGGCATGCCGACCTGCCGCTGCGGCGGGTGGGCACGCTGATCTCCACGCCCCTGACCTGCCTCGTGGTGCTGGCCGAAGGACCGGTGCAGTCCCTTCCCGACCTCGCCGGCCGCCCCGTGGGCTTTGCGGTGGCCGGCGTGCAGGAGATGATGCTGGACGCGATGCTCGCCCACCACGGCCTCGCCCCCGACGCGGTGGAGCAGGTCAACATCGGCTGGTCGATCTCGCCCGCGCTGATGTCGGGGCAGGTCGCGGGCGTCATCGGCGCCTTCCGCAACTTCGAACTGAACCAGCTCGCGATCGAGGGCATGGAGGGGCGTTGCTTCTACCCCGAGGCCGAGGGCCTGCCGGGCTATGACGAACTCATCTACGTCGCCAACCCCGAGCGGATGGACGCCGACGCCATCGCCCGCTTCCTCGACGCCACCGAGCGCGCCGTGGGCTTCATCCTCAACGACCCCGACGCGGCTTGGGAGGTCTTCTCGGCCACCGCGCCCGAGTTGCAGACCGAGCTGAACGCCCGCGCCTGGGCCGACACCTGGCCCCGCTTCGCCTCGCGGCCCGCAGCAATGGACGCCGGACGCTATGCCCGGTTCGAGGCCTTCCTGGCCGACCGCGGCGCCACGCCCGGCGGGCTGCCCGTGTCCGACCTAGCCATCGACGTCACCGCCGAGGTGGCGCCATGACCGCTCCCGCCTATGGCCGCGCCTTTGCCCTCTGGCGCGCGGCGGCGCCGGACTGGGACGCCTATACCTGCCATGACTTCGTCGAGGCGCTGGGGCGGGGCGACCTGCCGCGGGCGAATTTCCTGCACTACCTGCGGCAGGATTACGTGTTCCTGATCCATTTCGCCCGCGCCTGGGCTTTGGCGGCGGCCAAGGCGGATACCCTGGCCGAGATGCAGGCGGCCTCGGCCACGGTGCATGCGCTGGTGCATCACGAGATGCCGCTGCATGTGCAGATCTGCGCCCGCGAGGGGATCGACGCGGCCGCGCTGGAGGCGACCGCGGAGGCGCCGGCGAACCTCGCCTATACGCGCTATGTGCTGGAGGCGGGGTATTCGGGCGACTTCCTCGACCTGATGGCGGCGCTGGCGCCCTGCGTGCTGGGCTATGGCGAGATCGGGGCGCGGCTGGCGGGCGCGGGCGGGCCCTATGCCGAATGGATCGAGACCTATGGCGGGGACGAGTATCAGGGGCTGTGCCGCGAGGTGGGCGCGCTGATCGACGGGGCGCTGGCGCACCGGCTGGGGCCGGACTGGGCCGGGCTGCCGCGGGCCGATGGGCTCGCACGCCGCTTTGCCACCGCGACGCGGCTGGAGGTCGGGTTCTGGCAGATGGGCCTCGATGGCGCGTGACGGGCGGGCCGCGGAGGGGGCGGCGTCGTGCGGGGGTGCCGTGACCCTCGGCCGGGCTGCGGAGGGTTCCGGAGGCGGCTGCGACGCGGCCGGCGGCTGACGGCCCGGAGGGGATCGCGGGCCGCATTCTGGCGCTGGGCGGGTGCGAGGTGCGGGTGGCTGATCGAAGGGCGGCTTTCCGGGGCGGGGACGGTCTGCGGCCGATTGAGGGTCTGGCAGGCTACTGAAAAAGGGAATTCGGCAGCATCCGGTGGGAAATCTTGCTGCTGCTGCGTCGGGCCAGGGCTTGTGGGGGGCGTGGCGCGGAACAAGTGTCCGATAGCTCAATCGGGAGGGGATGGGGCTCGGGCTTCTTCAGCGGCCTGCCGGGCCATCGGCGGCGCGGGGATGAGGGGAGCGTCAGCGGCGTCAGGCGTCGATCTCGACGCGGCCGAGGGGGCGGGAGCAGCAGGGGAGGAAATAGCCCTCGGCGATCTCGTCCTCCATGATGCCACCGTTGTGGACCATGTGGACCTCGCCCGAGACCTTGCGTTGCTTGCAGGTGCCGCACAGGCCGAAGTTGCAGCCCGCGGGCAGGGCCACGCCGTGGCTGCGGGCGATGTGGAGGATGGTGTCGGCCTCGGTGCACGCGACGGTCAGGCCGGAGCGGGTGAAGACGAGCTCGGCGGGGGCGGTTTCGTCGGGGACGGGGTCGTCGAACTCGGTGATCTCGGCCACCGTCTCGGCGGGGGTGGCGAAGCTTTCCTGGTGGTAGCGGGCCATGTCGTAGCCCAGCGAGATCAGGATCTCGCGCACGGCGGTCATGAAGCCCTCGGGGCCGCAGCAGTAGACCTCGCGCTCCAGATAGTCGCTGCACATCAGCCCGAGCATGAGCTGGTTGAGCTGGCCGCGGTAGCCGGTCCAGACCTCGTAGGGATCGGGGCGGCTGACGACGAAGTGCAGCGCCAGGCCCGCGACGCGGGAGGCCATGTATTCCAGCCGGCCGCGGAAGATCAGGTCGCGGGGGCGGTGGGCGGCCTGGATGAACACCAGATCGGGTTCCTCGCCGCGCTCGCAGAGCGTGGCGGCCATGGACATCATCGGCGTGACGCCCGAGCCCGCGGAGATGAACAGGAACTTGCCGTCGGGCTGGGGCGGGAGGTGGAAGAGGCCCGACGGTCCCCAGGCGCGCAGGCGCATGCCGGTGCGCAGGTGGTCATGCATCCAGGCGGTGCCGATGGAGCCGGGCTGCACCTTGTTGGTGACGGAGATGTAGGCGTTGGTGATGGGGGAGGAGGAGATGGTGTAGGTGCGCTGCACCGCGCCGCCCGGCAGCGGCAGCTCCAGCGTCAGGAACTGGCCCGCGCGGAAGACGAAGGTGGCGCCCGAGGGGGGGCGGAAGACGAAGGTCTTGACCCCCGGCGTTTCCGGCAGGACGGCCACGCATTCCAGCGGCTCGGCGTCGGTCCAGACCGGGGTGGCCGCCGTGGGCATCGGGATCATCGGCTCACTCCGCCGCGAGGCTGCGGGGCACGGGGCGCGTGCGGTCCGCGCGGCCGATCAGGCGGTCCTGCAGGGTGCGGCAGTACCAGTCGACGAACTGGTTCACGCCGCCCTCCTGCACGCGGCTGTAGGGGCCGGGGCGGTAGGCGGGTGAGTTCACGCCGCGCTGGTTGTCCTCGACGATGCGGCGGTCCTCGTCGTTGGTGGCGGTCCAGACCTCGGTGAGGCGGTGCAGGTCGTAGTCGCGGCCGTCCTCGGCGTCCGCGTGGACGAGCCAGGTGGTGGTGACCTCGGTCTGCTGGGGGCCGATGGGCAGGACGCGGAAGGTCAGGACGTGGTCGGACAGGAAATGGCTCCAGAGATTGGGGTAGTGGAAGAACAGGCAGGACCCCGCATCGTCGAAGGGGATGCGGCCGATGCGGCGGGAGACGGCGGCGCGCCCGTCCATGGTGTAGCTGACCGCCTGGCCGAGGAAGGGGATGCGGACGAAGCGCCAGCGTTCCGTGGGGTCGATGACGTATTTCGAGGGCAGGCCGGCGGCTTCGCAGCGCGCGACATGGGCCCGGCCGGCGTTGGAGGTGTCGCTGTCGTCGGCGCCCACGAGGTTGGGGTCGTCGGGGAAGGTGATGCAGAGGGAGGGGTGCGAGCCGCTGCAGTGGTAGCACTCGCGGTTGTTTTCCAGCACGAGCTTCCAGTTGGCGTTTTCGACGATGCTGGAGCGGTGGGCGACCTTGAGGTGGGTCACGTCATGGGGGCCGAGGTAGCGGGCGGCCTGGGCCTCCAGCGCTGTGGTGTCGGGCGCGGTGTCGGCGAGGCAGATAGAGATGAGCCCGGCGATTTCCCGGCAATGGATGGGGCCGAGGCCGTGGCTTGAGGCGTCGAAGTCGGGGCCCATGTCGCGGGTCCAGATGAGCTGTCCGTCGAGGTCGTAGGTCCACTGGTGGTAGGGGCAGACGAGGCGGGCGGAGCTGCCGCGCCCGGCCGTGCAGACGCGGCTGCCGCGGTGGCGGCAGGAGTTGTGGAAGGCCCGGATCACCCGGTCGCGCCCGCGCACGAGGATCACCGGCGCGTCGCCCAGCTGCAGGGTCTGGAAGCTGCCGGGCTTGGGTAGATCGGCCGAAGGAGCGGCGAAGATCCAGTCCGACTGCCAGATGTGGCGCAGGTCGGCGCGGTAGAGCTCGGGGTCGGTGTAGAAGGGCTGCGGCAGGGAGTGCCACGGTTTGCGGGACATCAGGAGGTAGAGGAGGTCGGAGTCGCTGATCATCGTCGGGGGTCCTGGGAGGGAGCCTTGGGGGCGGATGCTGGTGGTTGGCGTGTTCGGGGTTGGTGGGCGGTGCAGTCCGCGGCGGAGAGCGGGGAGTGGGACGGGCTGCGAGGGGCCTGGGGTCAGATGTCCTTCATCAGGCGCAGGGCGTCGTGGATGGCGGCGTGGGTGTTGCGCGCCGAGACCGCGTCGCCGATGCGGTAGAGGGCGAAGCCGTCCCCCTCGGGCTGGGGCTGGCCATTGATCAGGGCTGCGTAGTCCACCGCGCCGCGGTTGCGGGAGAGGGGTTTGAGCTCGAAGTAGAGATCATCGAGCGGGAGGGTGCCGGCGTTGACCACGACCTGGTCGAAGTCGCGGGTCTCGACGTGGTCGGAATAGTCGGTGCCGATCTCGGCCGTCAGCATGTTGCCGGCGCGGCGGACGTCGCGCAGGCGCTGGGCGACGGTGAAGCGGACGTCGAGGGGTTGGAGCGCGCGCATGTAGGGGACCAGGTTCATGCCCATGACCTCGGGGGCGAAGCTGCGGTCGGGGGTGATGATCTCGACATGGGCGCCGGTGCGGGCGATGCGTTCGGCGGCCTGCAGGCCGGCGTGGTCGCCGGCTTCGTCGTGGATCAGGACGCTTGTGCCCGGTTTGGCGTCGCCCGACAGAATGTCCCAGGCGCTGACCACCAGATCGCTGCCCGTGGCGCAGATTTCGGTGTGGGGCAGGCCGCCGGTGGCGATGATGACCACGTCGGGCTCCAGCGCGGTGACGTCGTCGGCCTCGGCCCAGGTGTTGAAGTGGAAGGTGACGTCGCGGGCGGCGCATTGGGCCATGCGCCAGTCGATGATCGAGAGCATCTCGCGCCGGCGGGGGGATTGGGCGGTCAGGCGGATCTGGCCGCCGGGGTGGGGCTGGGCCTCGAAGACGGTGACATGGTGCCCGCGTTCGGCGGCGACGCGGGCGGCCTCGCAGCCCCCCGGTCCGGCGCCGACGATGACGATGCGCTTGCGGGTGTCGGCGGGGGGGATGTGGTTGGGCAGGCTGAGTTCGCGGCCGGTGGCGGGGTTGTGGATGCACAGCGCCGCGCCCCCGGCATAGATGCGGTCGAGGCAGTAGTTGGCGCCGACGCAGGGACGGATGTCGTGCTCGCGCCCCTCCACGATCTTCTGGACGATCAGCGGGTCGGCCATGTGGGCGCGGGTCATGCCGACCATGTCCAGAAGGCCCGAGGCGACGGCGTGGCGGGCGGTGGCCACATCCGGGATGCGGGCGGCGTGGAAGGTGGGCAGGCCGGTCGCGGCCCGGATGGTGCCGGCGAAGTCGAGATGCGGGGCCGAGGCCATGCCCTGGATCGGGATGACGTCGGTCAGCGCGGGGTCGGTGTCGATGTGCCCGCGGATGACGTTGAGGAAATCGACCTTGCCGCTGGCCGCCAGCTTGTGGGAGATCTCCAGCCCCTCGGCCACGGAGATGCCGTCGGGGTGGCGCTCGTCGGCGGTGTAGCGGAAGCCCACGATGAAGTCCGGCCCGGTGCGGGCGCGCACGGCGTCGAGCACGGCCCAGGTGAAGCGCATGCGGGCGTCGAGGTCGCCGTTCCAGTCGGGGCCGAGCGCGTTCAGGCGCGGGGACCAGAAGCCGTCCATCAGGTGGCCGTAGGCCTGCAGCTCGATCCCGTCCATGCCGCCCGCTTCCATCCGCTCGGCGGCATCGGCGTAGTCCTCGATGATGCGGGCGATGTCCCAGTCCTCCAGCACCTTCGGGCTGGCGCGGTGGGCGGGTTCGCGCGCGGGGCCGGGGGCGACGGAGGGCAGCCAGTCGCCCTTGTCCCAGCGGGTGCGGCGGCCGAGGTGGGTGAGCTGGATCATCACCGCGCAGCCGTGCTCGTGCAGGGCATCGGTGAGGCGCCGGACCCAGGGCACGACCTCGTCCTTCCAGGCGAGGATGTTGTTGAAGGAGGGGGGCGAATCGCGCGCGACCACCGCGGAGCCGGCGGTCATCGCCAGCGCCACACCGGCGCGGGCGCGGGTTTCGTGATAGGCGCGGTAGCGGTCCTTGGGCAGCCCGTCCTCGGGGTAGGCCGGTTCATGGGCGGTGGTCATGATCCGGTTGCGCAGCGTCAGGTGGCGCAGGCGGAAGGGCTGGAGCAGCGGGTCATCCGACATGGGCGGGCCTTTCCGGGGCTGGGGTTGCGGGAGCATAGGGCCGAACTGCCTCGGCCCCTGCGCTTGGGCACGACATGTTTTTGCCCGCGGGCGGCATGGCCTGCCGCGCCCCGGGCGGGGAGGGGCGATCAGCGGGTCCCCTCCTCCTCGCTGGCGGCTTCCTCCTCGCGGGCGGCCTCGGCCTGCTCGGCCGCCCAGACGCCGGCGGCCTCCACCGCCACGGCTGAGGTGGTGGGCACGACGCCGAGGTAGCTGTCGGTCTCGGTGGCAGGCGCGGCGGCGCGCTGGGTCATGCGGAACAGCGCATAGAGCGCGATCATCCCGAAGGTTGCGCCGAGCACCAGCCAGAAACCCTGGGGGCCGACCCCCTCCATCGCCCAGCCGGTCGCGAGCGGCCCCGCGATGGCGCCCAGCCCGAAGGTGAACACCAGCCCGCCGGAGGCCGCCGCCATGTCCTCGACGTCCAGGAAGTCGTTGGTGTAGGCGAGAAACAGCGCATAGAGCGGCGTCGTCACCCCGCCCGCCAGGAAGGCCGCCGCCAGCAGTGCCGGCAAGCCTGCGCCCAGCCAGCCCGCGGCACAGGCGAGGCCACCGGCCAGCGCCGCGCCGAAGATCAGCCGGCGCCGGTCCATCTGGTCCGACAGCCACCCGATGGGGTATTGCAGTACCAGCGCGCCGGCGAACAGCATCGCCACGAACAGCGCGATCTGCGCCGCCGACAGCCCGATCTGGGTGCCGTAGACCGCCCCCATCCCGGTCTGCGTGGCATAGACGCTGCCCAGCAGGAAGATGCCCACCGTGCCCAGCGGCGAGCTTGCGAACAGCTTGCGCAGGGTCATCGGCCGCGCGACCTCCACCGCCGGGACCGGGCTGATGGACAGCAGGATCGGCGCGAAGGAGATCGACACCAGGATCGAGGCGCCGATGAACAGCGCCGAGGTGGCGGCGTCGCCAAGGGTCAGAAGGCCTTGGGCGCCGATGATCCCCAGCGTCTGGCAGATCATGTAGGCCGAGAGCACCTTGCCCCGGGTCTGGTTGGTGGCGGCGTTGTTCAGCCAGCTTTCGGCCACGACATAGATGCCCGACATGCAGAAGCCGATGAGCACGCGCAGGAGCGTCCAGGCCCAGGGCTCGGCCAGCAGGGTGAAGGCGATCAGGCCCGCGGACATGAAGCTGCCCAGGGCCGCGAAGACGCGCACATGGCCCACGCGGCGGATCAGCACCGGGGCGAAGCGGGCGCCCGACAGGAAGCCCACGAAATAGCCCGAGGTCACCACGGCCAGCTCGGCCGCCGAGAAGCCCTCGATCCCGCCGCGCAGGCCGATCAGCGTGAAATGCATGCCGTTGCCCAGCATGATCAGCACGATGCCCAGCAGGAGCGCCCAGACGCCGGCCACGACCTGAAACATGCAGACCCCCTTTCGGCCCGGGCGGGGGACGTCCGGACCGCGCCGCGTCCCATGGAGCGGCCGCGGACGATATCCCCCCAGCGCCGCATCGCAGCACGTTTGCGACAGTGCGCCTGCAGCATGGCCCGGGGGCGCCGCCGGCAGGACCTGGCGCCGGCCCGATTGGCACGGGCGGCGGAAGGGGGCGGGGCCGGCGGGTGGGTCGAAACGGGCGCCGGTCGCGGGGCGTCAGCTGTCTTCGATGGTGAGCTCGAACCAGAGGCGGTGGCTGCGCAGGCGGCGGCGGAAGCGGCGCCAGTGGCGGGGGTCGGCGCCCTCGGGTGGGTTCTCGGGCGGGGTGAGGTCGCTGCGCAGCACCCGGCCGCCGGCCTTGTGGTGGAGCGCCGCCTCGATCTCGGGCATGGGGTGGGCCCAGGGGCGGCTCTTGCCCATGGCCCAGGCGGTGTTGGCGGGGATCATCGCCACGAAGTCGGAAGCCGCCCGGCCGCGGGCCATCCAGCCCAGATTGGCGTGGGGATCGGCCGCGGTGCCGTTCAGGGTGGCGTTGTGCGAGCCGTGGTGGCCGACCTTGTAGAGCACGCAGTTGGCCAGAAGCTCGCGCGTGTCGATCCGGCCGGTGTCGGTGGGCCAGTCGAGGTCGGCCCAGCCCAGCCAGTTGCCGCGCTGCGCGTCGCCGGTGAACAGGAGCACCTTGCCCGTGCGCGGCAGCCGGAAGGCGAGCACGAGGCTGGTGTTGTTGACCTCGTTGTTGAGGCGCAGCGCGAGGCCTTCGGCGGGCTCCAGCCAGTCGCCGTCGATGCGGCGCCACTCGTTGTCCGGGGCGCAGTAGAGGGCGTGGTAGTGGCGCGCGGCGTCCGAACTGTCGGGGCCCGCGTCGAACACCGCCTGCTGGTCGATGCGGTGGCGCGGCGCGAAGGGGCAGGCCGCGGG
>SKMM01000328.1 GCA_007121055.1 Paracoccaceae bacterium
AGAACCCCATCACATCGCGGATGGGCCGCAGGGGCGCGATGAACCACGGCGTCCAGAGCCGCTCCAACCCCAGCCCGAAATGGAACTGCCCCGGCCAGAAGATCATCCGCCAGTCCTGCTGCGCCAGAAGCCCGTCGATGTCGAACAGCCGCCCCTCGAACACCGCCCGCCCGACGGCGGCCAGATCGGCCGCCGTGGTCACCATCCCGCCCTCGGCCGGCACCGAGGCCAGATAGCGCGGCAGGTGCAGCCGCCGCGCGCCAGCGTAGAACCACACCGGGCGCGTGTCGGACGGGTCGTCATAGATGTAGGTGTCGCGCAGCCCGAGGGGGTCAAACACCTCGGCCGCGAACAGCTCCGGCAGGCGCTGGCCGGTGACCCGCTCCAGCACCTCGCCCATCAGCTGATAGTTGGTGTCGGAATAGGCGACCTTGCCGCGCTGGCCGGGCAGGAACTGCGCCTCGCTGTTGCGCACCGCCTGCAGAACGCGCGCGAGCGGCCAGGCGCTGTCCTCGCCGGCCAGCAGCGTGTCCGCTGGCCGGCGTCCGTCCGCGCCCTTCAGCGAGAAATAGTCCCGCAGCCCGGTCTGGTTGGCGATCAGGTGGCGCAGGGTGATGCGGCCGGTGTGGTCGACCCCCTTGCGGCGGTGCAGCCCCGCGATCATGGCGGCTGGCAGATGGGCCGCCATGGGGTCGTCCAGCGACAGCCGCCCGGCCTCCACCAGCCGCATGGTGACGATGGTGACGATCAGCTTGGTGGTGCTGGCGGCGCAGAAGCGGGCGTCGGGCGCCAGATCCCCTGCCGCGGCCACCTGCAGGCCCGGTTCCGCGGGGTGATCGACCGCCAGCACCGCCCCATGGACATGCCGCGACCGGCACATCCGCACCGCCTGCCCGTCGACGAAGTCCGGCGTTAATGCTCCCATGGCTCTGCCCTCCTGGCGGACCGTCTCGCCTGCAGGGGAAGGGCAGGCATCCTGCCCCTCGACCCGAGCTTCGGAGCCATCGGCGGCAGGCCGAACCCCGCGGCGTACAGCGCGGGCGCGACCGGATCGGTCATGCGGCCTCCCGCCCGGTGTCGAGGATCACCACCTGCCCGCTCTGCCCGTCCACCCGCACGCGCTGGCCGTCCTGCAGCCGTGTGGTGGCCTCGGCCACCCCGGCCACCGCCGGCAGCCCGTATTCGCGCGCCACGATCGAGCCATGCGAGACGGCACCGCCCGTCTCCATGACCAAGGCACCCGCTTGCAGGAAGAGGGGTGTCCAGGCCGGGTCGGTGCCCCGGCAGACCAGCACCTCGCCGCGTTCGAGCCGTGCGCCCGCCGGATGCAAGATTACGCGCACACGGCCTTCGTGGGTTCCGGCCGAGACGGGCAGCCCGGCCAGCACGCCCCCGCTTTCCTCGGCCTGAACCCCGAAGATCGCCTCGCCGTCCGATGTCACCCAGCGCGGCACGGCGCGGCGGGTCTTTTCGCGTTCGTAGTCTGCACGGGTCTCGGCGGATCTGGCGCGCAGGTCGCCCGCTTGGCCCGCCTCGAAGGCGAGCAGGTCATCGAGGCGCAGGAACAGTACATCCTCGGCGGCGTCCAGCGCGCCCTTGGCCACCAGCTCTGTGCCCGCGTCCAGCCAGATGCGGCGGGCCAGCGCGATCATCCGCGCGCCCTCGTATTTCGGCTGTTCGCGCAGGCCCGCGAGGTCGCGATAACACCGCATCTGCCAGGCGAAGAGGCGCGCCCGCAGCCCGCCCTTGGCCGCGCGCACCCGTGCCACAAGATCGGCCATTGCCGCTTCGGCCTCGGCCTTCTGGCGGGCAAACTGCGCCTCCTGATCGGCCTCTTCGGGGGCGTCCATGTAGCTGCGGATCAGCTCCAACACATAGGCCGGGTCTTCGGACCAGCGGGCGATGCCAGGGTCGATCTCCCACAGCGCCCGGTGGCCGAAGCGGTCGAGAAATGCCGTGACGCCGGGGTGATCGGCCGTCGGCTCCACGCCCTCGGCGCGGAACTGTCGCGCCAGCCGCCAGAGGGTCAGCCCCATCTCGGTCGTGATGTTGTGGGGCAGTGCGCGCTGGACGGGGGTGATGAGCGTCTCGTCCCCCAGCCAGTCCTTCACCTTGCGCCTCAAGGCCCCCTCGGCCATCAGCCCGGGGGTCATCACCGCAACCGGGATGATCCAGACGATGGCGCCCCTGCGCCCCAGCACGTCGCGGATGAAATCCACCCGCGCGCGCATCGTGGACAGGCCGCGCGCCTCGGTCTCGATCTGCCGGATCGCGGCGTCGGTCTCGGCCAGCACCCGCAGCCGGGCCTTTTCCGGGTTGAGCGACGCCAAAAGCCCGCGCCAGCCCAGCCGCGCGAACAGGGGCCCAATCCGCCACCAGAAGCCGATGCCGCCCTCGCGCCCGATGATCCGGTCCCCCTCGCGGTCGCGGAAGGCCAGAAGCGCCTGCCCGGTGATCGGATCCTTGTCCGAAGCGGCTTCGGCCAGTTGCGGCCAGCGCCCGGGCTTGCGCAGCATCGGCGTGATATCGGCGAAGAGCCGCCCCGCGCCTTCCTTCAGCCAGGGCAGGTCGCGCTCGGGCCGGCCGGTGGTAGCATGCGCGAACCCTCCGACGATGGCGCGCCACCAGTCGAGGCCTGCGGGCGTGAAGGGCTCCAGCATCTGCTGGGCATGGACGTTGAAGCAGAGATAGAGCCGCAAGCCATCCTCGGGCGCGGGCAAGGGCTTGGGCAGCGGGAACAGCGAGGTGATGGGGCGCGACTGCACGAGGTAGATGCGGCCGCCCTCGATCGCCCATTCCAGGTCCTGCGGGCTGTCGAAAAATACATGCGCCTTCGCGCCCAGCCTTGCCAGTTCTGCCACTTCGGGCTCTAGTAGGCTGACCTCGTGGCGTTTTTCCTCAGGCATGGGGCGGTTCACCGTGCCCTTGCCCTCGCGGACGGTGATCACCTGTTTGTCCGACAGGTGGCGCGACAGCACCTTGCCCGATCCATCCAGCACCCAGGTGTCCGGGCTGACGTCCCCGCCCACCACCGCTTCGCCCAACCCGAAGGAGGCGGACAGAAGCATCCGGTCGCGGCGATGGTCCAGCGGGTTGGCAGTGAACAGCACACCCGAGCGGTCTGCATCGATCATCCGCTGCACCACCACGGCGATGGCGATCTCGGCGCTGTCCAACCCCACCCGCTTGCGGTAGCTCACCGCGCGCGGGTTCCAGAGTGAGGCCCAGCAGCCGCGCACGGCCTCGGCCACCGCCTCCGGACTTTCGACATTGAGGAAGCTGTCGTGCTGGCCCGCGAAGCTGGCGCCGGGCAGATCCTCGGCTGTGGCCGAGGAGCGCACCACCACCCGCCCACCGCCGGCCGCGGCATGGGCCTCAGCGATGGCGGCCGCGATGGGTTCAGGGATCTCGCCGGCGAGGAAGCGGTCCTTCAGCGCCTGCGCGGCCGCGGCCACGCGGTCGGAATCGTCGGGCGGCACCTCCTCCACCAGCGCGCGCAACGGCTCCTCGAAGCCGTTATGCCGGACGAAGGCGCGATAGGCGTCGGTCAGCACCGCGAAGCCCTCGGGCACCGGCAGGCCCGCGCCCAGCATCGCGCCAAGGCTCGCCCCCTTGCCACCGGCAACGGCCAGGTCGCCGCGGCCGAGGCGATGCAGCGGACATGTCAAGACCATCACCGTATCACCTATGCCCATGGGCGGGCCCTCCCTGATCTGACCCAAGGTCCGGGCGGTGTGGTGTTGCCGCAAACCCGTGCAGCCGATCGTTCGGTGATCTGCCACAGGCGGGGGCCCTGCACCTTGACCCCGGTCAAGCGCCGCCGTCCGGGACCATGAAGATCTCCGGCACCGCGTCTGTCCGCGGATCACCGATACCACTGCCTGCGTGCAGCGGGTGCGCGAAGTGACGCGCGCCCGAGTGCCCATGTCACTGCCCGAACAGGCGCACCACGTTGCCGCCGCCATGGACGTTGATCGTCTGCCCGCTGACCCAGCCGCCTGCCGGCGAGCAGAGCCAGAGCATGGCGTTGGCGATGTCCTGCGGCCGGCCGGGATGGCCGATCAGGTTGTCGGGGTGCATCATCCGCTCCTGCATCTCGGGCGTGATGCCGGCATCCGCGTATCCGGCGGTGATCACCGTCCCGATCAGGATCGAGTTCACCCGCACCCGCTTGTTCAGCATGTGGGCCAGCGAAACCATCATCTGGTTCAGCGCCGCTTTTGCCGTCGCATAGGGCAGGATGTCATAGGCCGGCACCGCCGAGGAGAAGGAGCCCGAGTTGGTGATCGAGGCGTTCGTCGCCTTTTCCAGCCAGAGCAGGCAGGCCATGCTCATGCGGTAGGCGCTGATGGTGTTCAACTTGTAGGAATTGACGAATTCCTCTTCCGGGATCGCGGCGGGATCGGGCTGCCGGCCGCCCCAGCCGACATTGTTTACCAGCGTCGAAATCCCCCCGAAAGCATCGACGGTGGCCTTCACCACCGCGTCGATCTGCGCCTTGTCGGTGACGTTGCAGCCCATGCCGCGGCAGTCGTTGCCGGTCTCCTTCGCAATCTCGGCGGCCGTATCAGCCGCCTTGTCGCCGTTGAGATCGGCGATCATCACCCTGGCGCCGGCGCCCGAGAGCGTCCTTGCGATCCCGGCGCCGATGTTCTGCGCGCCGCCGGTGATGATCACGCTGTGGCCGTCCATGCGAAATTCCGCGAAGGCGTCGAAGCTCATGTCATGGTCCCTTGTGAGATTTTCTGCGGATCGGTCGGCGCGCGGCTCAGTCGAGCTCCTGCACCCCGCCGCCGGACACGGTGAGGATCTGCCCGCTGACCCAGTTGGACGCCGGCGCGCAGAGGAACAGCGCCGCGGCGGCGATGTCCTCGGGCAGGCCGAGCCGCTTCAGCGGCGTGTGCTTCAGCATCGCGGCCTCCACCTCGGGCGTCAGCACCGTGGCCAGCGCGTCGGTCCGGATCGCGCCCGGGGCGATGGCGTTCACGCGGATGTTCTTGGGGCCGAGGTCGAAGGCGATGTTGCGGGTCAGATGGCTGATCGCCGCCTTCGAGGAGCTGTAGGAGGCCATCCGGACGTTCTTGTTCTCGGCCGACATGGACGAGATGTTCAGCACCGCGCCGCCGCCGGCCTTCTCGATGTGCGGTACGCCGAGACGGCCATCGAGCTGACCGGCGAGCAGGCGGCGTTCCTGGAGAAGCTGACCCCGTTCTCGGGGAATTTCGTCCACCGGACGAAATCCTGATCCCTCGAACTCCGGGAAAGGCATGTGGAATCAGGGGCTCCCGGCGAGCTGCTGTCGGCCGACACCTTCTTCGTGGGCACCCTGAAAGGGTGAGCCATCGCGGCGCCATCGGGCTCGAACCGATGGCGAACGGCAAGGTCTACCTGCACGCCGTGGTCGACACCTTCGGCTCGTATGCCTTCGGCTTCCTGCACGTCTCCAGGCAGCCCGAGCTTCGACATCCGGCGGGGCGAGACCGTAGGCCTTGTGGGCGAATCGGGGTCCGGCAAGACCACCGTGGGCCGCGCCATCCTGCGCGCCATCGACCCCACGGGCGGCGAGGTGATCTATCACGACCGCCGCGGTGACATTGATCTTGCGCACGCCGACGAAGGCGCCCTGCGCCAGGTACGCCCCAGGCTGCAGATGATCTTTCCCGAAGGCCGCGTGCAGCTGCACGACCTGAAGGGCGAGGCGCTGCGGCTGTTCCGTCCGCGCATGAGCCTGGTGTTCCAGGACCCCTATTCCAGCCTCAACCCGCGGATGACCGTGCGCGACATCATCGCCGAGCCGCTGATCGCCGGTGGGCTGATGCGGGACCGCGCGCAGATCGACGGCCGCGTGCGCGAGATCGCGGCGCGCTGCAAGCTGAACCTCGAACATCTGCGCCGCTTCCCCCACGCCTTTTCCGGCGGCCAGCGCCAGCGCATCTGCATCGCCCGCGCGCTGGTCTCGAAGCCCGATTTCGTGGTCTGCGACGAGAGCGTCTCGGCGCTCGATGTCTCGATCCAGGCCGAGATCGTGAACCTGCTGAAGGATCTTCAGGAGGAGATGGGGGTCGCCTTCCTGTTCATCGCCCATGACCTGAGCGTGGTGGCGCAGATCTCGGACCGGGTGGCGGTGATGTATGTCGGGCAGTTCGTGGAATACGCCCCCACCCGCAAGCTGTTCTTCACCCCCCGCCACCCCTATACCCATGCGCTGCTGTCGGCCGTGCCCATCGCCGATCCCGATCTGGAGTTCGCCCCCGTCCGGCTCACGGGCGAGATCCCCAACCCCATGGACGCCCCGCCGGGCTGCCGGTTCCATACCCGCTGCCCGCAGGCCCGCGCCCGCTGCCGCACCGACGTGCCCGCCTGGCGCGAGATCGCGCCCGAGCATTTCGTGGCTTGCCATTTCGCGGAAGATTTCGACTTCTCCCGTCCGGAACTGGCCCCCGACCCCGACGACACCCCCTGACCGCCCGAGGACTCCATGCACGACCTTCCCCCGCCCGACGACGGCGCGCCCTGGCTCCTGACCCCCGGTCCGCTGACGACCTCGGCCGCGGTGAAGCGCGCGATGCTGCGCGACTGGGGCAGCTGGGACGGCGATTTCCGCGCCATGACGGCCGAGCTGCGCGCGCGGCTGGTGGCGATGCTGGGCGATCCGGACGTCACCTGCGTGCCGATGCAGGGCTCGGGCTCGTTCGCGGTCGAATCCATGCTGGGCACCATGGTCCCGCGCGACGGGCGGGCGCTGGTGCTGGCCAACGGCGCCTATGGCCAGCGTGCGGTCGCCACGCTGCGGACCATGGGGCGGCCGGTCGCGGTGCTGGACAAGGGCGACTTCGCGCCCCCCCGCGGCGCCGAAGTTGCCGCGGCCCTGACCGCCGATCCCGCCATCACCCATGTTGTCGCGATCCATTGCGAGACCTCCAGCGGCATCCTCAACCCGCTGGAGGAGATCGCCTGGGCCGTGGCCGCCGCGGGCCGGCGGCTCCTGGTGGACGCCATGTCGTCCTTCGGGGCGGTGGCCATTGACCCCGCGCGGGTGCCCTTCGATGCGCTGGTCTCCAGCGCCAACAAATGCATCGAGGGCGTGCCCGGCTTCGGCTTCATCCTCGCCCGCCGCGACGTGCTGGCGGCCAGCGCCGGCCGGGCGCATTCGCTGTCGCTCGACGCCCATGCGCAATGGGCCGAGATGGAGCGCTCGGGCCAGTGGCGCTATACGCCCCCCACCCATGTGGTCGCGGCCTTCCTGCAGGCGCTGCAGGATCACGCGGCCGAGGGCGGCGTGCCCGCCCGCGGCGCCCGCTACGGGCGCAACCGCGACGTGCTGGTGGCGGGGATGCGCGATCTGGGCTTCCGCACCCTGCTGCCCGACCGCTGGCTCTCGCCCATCATCACCACCTTCTTCGCCCCCGCCGACCCGGCCTTCGACTTCGCCCGCTTCTACGCCGCGATGAAGGTCCGCGGCTTCGTCATCTACCCCGGCAAGCTGACCGAGGTGGAGAGCTTCCGCCTCGGCCATATCGGTCAGCTCGACACCGCGGTGATGGCACGCGTGGTGCAGGCCGTGGCCGAGAGCCTGACGGAGATGGGCGTGCGCGACACCGCCCCCGCCCCCGCTGCGCTGGCCGCCCAGCGCCAGGTCGAGGAGTCGCTCGCATGACCCGGTTCAAGGCGGTGGTGTTCGACTGGGCGGGCACCACCATCGATTTCGGCTCCTTCGCGCCCATGGGGGTCTTCGTCGAGGCGTTCCACCGCTTCGGGCTGAAGGCCACCATCGCCGAGGCCCGTGCCCCCATGGGGGCCCCCAAGCGCGACCACATCCGGGCCATGCTGACCGCCCCGCGGCTGTCGTCCGAATGGGAACGGGTGCATGGCGCGGCGCCGACCGAAGCCGACATCGACCGGATCTACGAGGTCTTCGTGCCCATGAACGAGGAGGTCGTCGCACAATACGCCCAGCTCGTCCCCGGCACGCGCGAGGCGGTGGAGGCCTTGCGCGCGCGGGGCCTCAGGATCGGCTCCACGACCGGCTACACCCGCTCGATCATGGAGCGGGTGTTTCCCGTCGCCGCCGCGCAGGGCTATGCGCCGGACTGCTGCGTCTGCGCCGACGACCTGCCCGAGGGGCGGCCGGGGCCGTTGCAGATGTATCAGTGCTTCATCGCGCTGCGAGTCTATCCGCCCGAGACCGTGGTGAAGGTCGATGACACCGAGCCCGGACTCCTCGAGGGGCTGGCGGCGGGATGCCTGACGGTGGGCGTGGCGCTCTCGGGGAACCATGTCGGGCGCACGCCCGAGGAACTGGCGGCGATGGACCCGGCCGATGTGGCGCGGCTGCGCGACGCGGCGGCGGCCCGACTGCGCGCGGCCGGCGCGCATCACGTCATCGACACGGTGGCCGACCTGCCCGCGCTGCTGGAGCGCCTCGATGCCTGAGGGCGGCAACGTCCTGTTCCTGACCATGGACCAGCTGCGCGCCGATGTGCTGTTCGGCGCACTGGGCCGGGCCGTGGCGCTGCCGGGTTTCGACCGGCTGATGGCCCGCGCGGCCTGCTTCACCAATTGCTGGACCGCGGCGGTGCCCTGCGGGCCGTCCCGGGCCTCGCTCCTGACCGGGCTTTACGCCTTCAACCACCGCGCCATCCGCAACGG
>SKMM01000149.1 GCA_007121055.1 Paracoccaceae bacterium
CAGCCCCGCCGCCACGGCAAGCAGCAGCGGCCACCCCGGCACGAGGAACAGCGCCGCGCTCATCGCAGGTAGTCCCGCTCCACGATCAGGCTGGCAAGGCCCAGCGGGCTGATCGCCCAGGCCGCCACCACCCCCGACAGAAGCGCCGCCGCCGCCGTGACCACGGTGGGCGCCAGCAGACCCCACACCTGCTCGTCCGGCTGCGCGGCCGCCGGTGGCAGCGCCCACAGCCGATAGAGCAACGGCAGGAAATACGCCGCATTGAGCAGGCTGGAGACCGCGAGCACCCCCAGCACCCAGGGCGCACCCGACTGCAGCCCCCCGAGCCCGAGATACACCTTGCTGACGAACCCCGCCATCGGCGGCAGCCCGATCATCCCCAGCGCCCCCAGCGAGAAGCACGCCGAGGTGACGGGCATCCGCGGCCCCAGCCCGTCCAGCCCCTCGATCCGCTTCACGCCCGCACGCTCGTCATAGATCCCGGCGCAGAAGAACAGCGTGATCTTCGTCACCCCCTGGTGGATCAGGTGCACCAGCCCTCCCGTCACCGCCGCCGGCCCGATCAGCGCCACCCCAAGCACGATGTAGGACACCTGGCTGACGGTGGAAAACGCCAGCCGCTTCTTGATCTCGCGCTGCTGCAGCGCGCGCAGCGAGCCCCAGACGATGGTCACCGACGCCAGCGCCGCCAGCGGTAGGCCCACCCCCAGCGCCGCCACCCGGTCGATGCCGAACACGTCGAACACCACCCGCACGATCCCGAAGGCGCCGGCCTTGACCACTGCGACGGCATGCAGCAAGGCCGACACCGGCGCCGGCGCGGCCATCGCCGCGGGCAGCCAGCCGTGCAGCGGCACCAGCGCCGCCTTCACCCCCAGCCCGGCCACGAACAGCGCAAAGATCGCCCGCTGCGCCCAGGGCGCCAGCGCGTCCAGGTCCGTCGCTTCGGTAAAGGCGACGGGGCCCGCGGCGCTTTCCAGCCAGATGATGGCGACCAGCAGCGCCGCCCCGGCCGGCAGCGCACACCCCAGATAGAGCCGGCCTGCGTCCAGCGAGGCGCGGTCCTGCTTGTGCACCACCAGCGGCCAGGTTGCGAGCGTCAGCATCTCGAAGAACACGAAGAACGAGATCAGCGTGCCCGACATCGCGATGCCCGTGGTCGCGGCCACACACAGCCCGAAGAATCCGAAGAACCGCGACTGGTCGGGTTTGCCCCGGAAATAGGCGATGGCATAGACCGTCGTCAGCAGCCACAGCGCCGCCGACAGCGCGAGGAACAGAAGCGCCAGCGCATCCACGCGCAACAACAGGAAAAGACCGGGGGCAAGCGGGATGCGCGTCTCGAATGCGGCACCGGCGGCGACCTCGACCAGCATCCACACCACCAGCGCGACCTTTGCCGTCGCCCCCCCGAGGTTCAGCCCGTTGCGCACCCCATGCGCAGCCTGCGGCAGAAAGAAGGTGATCGCCGCGGGCACCAGCGCCGTGGCCAGGATCAGGATCGGCAGCGCGGCCATTCACAACCCCTCCGCCGCCGCGTCCGGCCGACCGATGGCGAGGAAGGTGATCGGCGCGTCCGATGCTACCCCCAGACCGATCGCCAGCCCCGCCAGCAGCAGTGGCAGCGCCTGCAGGCGCCGGGGCACGGGGGTCAGGGGGCCCGGGGCCGCATCGGCAAACAGCGCGGCCATCGGACGATAGAGATATCCCGCCGCCAGCAGCCCGCCCACCACCAGCACCCCCGCCCAAACCACCTGCCCTGAGGCGAAGGCCGCCGTCATCACCAGGTATTTCGCCGTGAAGCCCCCCGACGGCGGCAGGCCCAGCAGCGCCACCGCCGCCAGCCCGAAGCCGAACACCGCCATCGGCATCGTCCGGGCCAGACCGCGCAACCCCTCCAGCCGGTCGTGGCCGACCGCCATCACGAACAGTCCCGCGGCCAGGAACATCGCGGCCTTGGCCAGCCCGTGCGACAGCGCCTGGAACGCGGTGCCGGTCCAGGCGCTCGCCTCCCAGGGCTGCGCCGCGCCCGCCCCGCCGGCCAACGGGAACACCAGAAACAGGTATCCCAGCTGCGCCACCGTGGAATAGGCCACGATCATCTTCAGCCGCCCTTGCATCAGCGCCAGCGCCGAGCCGTAGATCACCGCCGCTCCGCCCAGCCCGGCCAGCAGCGTCAGCACCGGCGGGGCGGCAAGGTCCGGCATCGCCTCGAACCACAGCCGCCACAGGATGAAGAACGACCCCTTGGGCACCAGCGCCGACAGCACCGCCGAGGCCGGCGCGGGCGCACCCGCATGGGCCGGCGGCAGCCAGGCGTGGAACGGAAACAGCGCGGTCTTCACCGCCAGCCCCGCGGTGATCAGCCCGGCCGCCACCAGATCGGGCGGCGCAGGCTGTGCCCGGATCGCCAGCAGGTCGATGTCCAGCGTGCCATGCGCGGCATAGAGCAGCACCGCCCCCAGCAGATAGAGAAGCGAGCCCATCAGCGCAAACACCATGTAGCGCAGGGCCGCGGCCAGCGGTCCGGCCTGCCCCCCGATTGCCACCAGCGCCACCGCTCCCAGCGTCAGAAGCTCCAGCGCGACATAAAGGTTGAACAGATCCCGCGACAGGAAGGTCAGGTTCAGCGCCGCCCAGAGGACCATCACGAGCGGCCAGAACCCGTAGCCCGCACGGCTCTCGCCCCCCCGGGTGGAGAAAAGCGCCGCCGCCTGTGCCACCACCGCCGCCATCACCACTGCGCCAAGGCCAAGGAACGCCACCGCCAGCCCGTCGGCCATCAACGCGATGCCCAGGGGCGGCGCCCAGCCGCCCAGATCCACCCGCAGCACACCGCCGCCGGCCACCTGCGCGGCCAGCACCGCCACCGCAGCCCCCACCCCCAGGGCAACGCCGCCCGCAACCTGCGCACCGTGCCGACCCAGCACCACTGCCAGCAGGCTGCCGGCCAGCGGCAGCGCGACCGTGGCCATCAGCGCGCCACCGGCGCCGTCGCCGGGGATCATGTGTCGTCCTCGGGCAGGGTGCGCCGGCCGGTGGCGCGGGCATGGGCCAGGATCAGCCCCACCGCCAGCGCCGTGGCCGCCAGCGCAACCACGATGCCGGTGATGATTAGCGCCTGGGGAACCGGATCGGCACCTGCGGTCCCTTCGGCCACCGCGCCGCGATACCCCGCCGCGCCGAACATCAGAAAGATGCCCGACCCCACCACGTTGAACGCCAGCACCCGGCGCAGCAGGTGGCGCAGGCTCAGAAAGCCGTACAGCCCCAGCCCCACCACCGCCGCCCCGGTCAGGCCGTAAAGCAAGGCCGGGTCGATCATGCCCCGTCCCCGGGCTCGGGCCGGCCCAGCACCAGCAGCGCCAGCGTGACCGCGATGGACAGCGTCAGCGCGGCCTCGATCGTCAGGATCAGCGGCTTGGCAATGTCGGGGGGCAGCCGCAGGAAACCGCCCCAGGCCAGCCCCGCCACGCCCACGCCCAGAAACACCGCAGGCCCCGCCACCAACGCCAGCCGCAGCGCCGGCGCGCCCACCCGCGGCGCCGGCGCCAACCCCGCCATGGCCAGCAGCAGCGCCACAGCCGCCAGCACCGTGCCGCCCTGGAATGCGCCCCCGGGCCCCGCGGCGCCGGCCCACACCAGATAGACCCCCACCATCAGGCCCAGCGGCGGCAGCACCCGCCCGAACCCCTCCAGCACGCCGCCCGGGGCCGCGTGCTGCGCCACCCCGGCCCGCGCGCCCCAGTCGTCATCGGCCGTCAAGGCCCACACTCCGACCAGCGCGGCAAGCAGCACGACGCTTTCCAGCAACGTGTCCCAGCCGCGGAAATTCAGCAGGACCGCCGTTACCGGGTTCTCAACGCCCGCGCGCGGCAGCGCTGCGGCGACTTCGGCCCCCAGCCCGGCTGGTTGTGGCAGCCCGAGGAACGCCCACATCAGGGCCCCGGTGACCCCGGCCGCCGCCAATCCCGCCGGCAGCACATTCACCCGCTGCCGCCAGGCGCCGCCGCCTGCCAGCCGCTCCAGCCGGGCCACCGCCGACAGCAGCAGCACCCCGGTCAGCCCGGCACCGATGGCGGCCTCGGCCAGCGCCACATCCACGGCATCGAGTCGCAGCCAGGCCATCGACACCAGCACCCCGTGCACCACGAAGAACACCACGGCGCGGAACACCCCCAGCCCCGACACCGCCGCCAGCGCCACGGCAAGGATCATCCCGCACAGGATCACATCCAAGAGCATCCCGACCCCCGGTCAGCGCCGCCGCCGCGCAGCCTCGGCCAGCGCGGCGCGCGCGACCAGCTGCGCCGCAATGCCCGCCGCGATCAGCGCCAGCCCCCAGATCAGCGCCAGCCGCAGAACCTGTCCCCAGTGATCGGCTTGCAATGCCAGCCCCAGCGCCAGGAAGCCCAACCCCAGGTTGTCGGCCTTGGTCAGCGCGTGAAGCCGGCTGAAGCTGTCGGGAAACCGTACCAGCCCCAGCGTGCCCGCCACAAAGAACGCGAGACCCAGACCGGTCAGCGCCATGCTCGCCGCGTCGCGCAGCCCGTCGATACCGTCCAAGGCGTCGATCATGGCGCTGCGCCCCCCGCGCCGCTCCTGCCCTCGTCCCCGCCCCTGTCCGTGTCTCCTTCGCGCCCGGCGCGGGGCTGCAGCAGCGCGGTGTCGGGCGCGCGCTCCTCCGGATCACCCGCACCATCGGCACTGTTGGCCTTGACGAAGGCCACCGCAGCAAAGGCCGCCAGCAAAGCCAGCACCAGCGCCACGTCAAGCGCGGCCCAGTCGCCCAGCGCGGCCAACACCATCACCACCCCCACCCCGCCGGTGCCCACCAGCTGCGCGGCCATCATCCGGTCGGCCTGCGCTGGCCCGCGCCACACCCGCCACAAGGCGCCCGCCAGGCTGAGCAGCAGCCCGACCGCCACGAAGGTCAGCCAACCAATCACACCTCCTCCGGCGGCGGGCGAGTGTACAGGCGGTCCAGACGGGCGACCTCCCCCTTCAGCGCGGCGGCCGGATCGGTGTCACCATCGAGGACATGGACAAGGAGGCGGTCGCCGTCGCACCCCGCCGCCAGCGTGCCGGGCATCAGCGACACCGCCGCGCCCAGCACCACCCGGCCGCCCGGCGCAAGGTCTACCCGCTGCACCAGCCAGCCCGGGGCCAGCGGCAGGCGCGGATCCATGGCCCGACGCGCAACATCCAGGCCGCCCACGATCGACCGAGCGTAGAACCCCGGCAGCAGCCCCAGCACCCGCCACGGTCGCAGCCCCCGCGCAGGCGGCATCAGCAGCAAGCTGAGCCACACGGCCGCCGGCACGACCGCCAGGCCCAGCGCAAGCCCCTCCGGATCGCCGCCCACCAGCCCGGCCCAAAGCGCGCCCAGCACACCGCCGCGCCCAAGCAACGCCGCGATCCACAGCGCTGTGGCTGCCTGCCCTGTGCCTGATCTCTGTACCATGCCGCAGCGTAGCAGCCGGGGCCGCGGGATCAAGGCCATGTGATCGTCCCCGCCGGGGCCGGACGCAGCGGCCGACGTCCAGCCTTTACGCAGGCAGCGGTTGCCCAGTGTCTCGGCCATCTGCAAGGCGCTACTTGGTGCTGTCGACAGCTGGTTTGGGGAAGCCGCACTGCGGCATGGGAAGGGGCCAGGCGGCTGCTATGGGCCGAACATGATGCCGCACCTGCGAAAGGGCATCTCGTGCTGCGGACTGCATCAATGTCGCTGGATTGGCTCCTTGCGTCGATCCGGCAGCTCACGCGCCCCGATCCGGCGGACCAAACCGTGCCCGTAAGCTATGCGGGACCTTGCGGACGTTCGCGACGCCCCCAGAAACCCTTCGCCGGTTGCAGCATGAGCGAGCTGTGGGCGGACAGGGGGCAGGACTTGCGCCCGAGGTAGAGGTGGAAGGCCGGCTGCTCAAGCGCCTCGCGGAGGCCCTCCAGCCCTTCACCCGCGACAGCCACGCCAAAGAGGACACCGCCGCGATAGTCCCTGAGCGTGATGGTGGTGTTCACCGCCGCGCCGGCCTCGGCCAGCGCCGCGGGACGCGACTGCGGCTTTCGGGCTGCGGCCGAGGGCACGGTCTGGACGGTGTGGTAGTCGCGCAGCTCAACACCGCTGCCGAACACCGCCACCGCCATGGACAGCGCATCGAGGACAGCGAAGTCGCCCCCCCCGGCGAATGCCCTGCGCCGCGGCTATCAGCCCAAGCACGGCCGAGCGGCCGGGCCAACTCCAACTGCCCCGGCGCTCAGCCGGGCGACGTGGCCGCGCCGGTCGGCCACGACCACGGCGCGCCGGAGCTGCAGCTCGAACTCGGGCCCCGAGGCGCGCAGCAGCCGTTGGAATCGCAGAAACGCCCTCGCAGGCGCGCCTCCCCGTTGCGGTCGCGGCGCAGCTCCAGCTCGCCGCCGTCTGCACCGCCCCACAGCATCAGGCGGGGACCAGCTTGCGCAGCTGGAGCGGGCGCGGCACGGCCAGATCCACGGTCAACAGGTCCGTCAGACGGATGCCCCAGCTTTGAGCATCGCTGTAGGGGTCGCGGATCATGTCCACGCCGCCCCACAAGCCGAGATAGGCCGGGGACAGACCGCCAGCCGTGACGGCCATCAGCGCCGTGTTCGCCGGCAGCTGGGTCGAAAGCGCAGGTGCGCGCACACCGCCGATCAGGCGCGCCCATTCCGTGATGCCGCTCCCCGCGTCCCAGATTGCATCATCCAGGGCGGACCACATCGCAGGGGTAATGGCCATGCGCACGGCCGAGGAATCGCTGATCGTGTTGGCGGTCATGAGCGCCGCCACCTCGGCCCGCACCGTGGCCCGGGTCGCGCTCCAGCTGCCCGACCCCGTGGCAAGCCCCAGAAGGCCCGCAGGCTGGCCATCGCTGCCGCTGCCGATCAGGGCCGGGTCCAGCTCGGCCCCGAAAGCGGCCGCCATGTCGCGCCGAGTGGCCGTTTCCAGCCCGCCGCCGACTCGCTTGACCGCCTTGCGGCTGATCCGCATAACGCCCCACCCGCCCCGCGCAGCAGTGCGGCAACGGGGCCACAGGGTCGCGGGCGGGACGGGGCCTTGGCACCTGCGCGGGAACCGTCCCGCATGGACACCGTTCGCCGCCGTGATAGGCTCTTCGCATGGGCTGGACCGAGGAAGTGGACGCCACCGGGCTGATCTGCCCGCTGCCGGTGCTGCGGGCACGCAAGCGGCTTGTGGGCATGGCCCCGGGTGCGGTGCTGCGGCTGGTCACCACCGACCCGGCCGCCGCGGTGGACGTGCCGCATTTCTGCGCCGAGGCGGGGCATGTGCTGCTGTCCGAAGCCGCCGAGGGCGCGGCGCAGGTATGGCTGATCCGCCGCAGGGGCTGACGCGGGTTTCATGCCGGCGGCCCAAGGCCCACCGACCTCCCAGCCGCCACCGGCATGGTGACAGATGTGTCAGTTCAGGCCGGTCTCCGGCGCCGTCGCCATCAGAGCCCGAAGCCAGAGTACGGCAGGAAGCGCACCGGCGTTCCGGGGGCGATCTCGGCTGCGCCGTCGGGCAGTTCCACAAGCACGGTGGCCCAGACGAGGCCGGTGATCCGGCCCGAGCCTTCGGAGGCGAAGACCTCGGCCCGCCCCTCGGTGGTCAGTCGGGCCCGCAGGTACTCCCGCCGGCCGGGCGTCTTGCGCTTGGAGAAGGCGGCCGGCACGGTGTAGCCTTGCGGCCCGGACCAGCCGCCGCCCGCCAGCAGCGACAGCGCGGGGCGGGCGAAGATCAGCGCACAGACCAGCGCCGCGACCGGGGTGCCGGGCAGGCCGAAGACCGGCACGCCCCGCCACATCGCCAGCATCAGCGGCCGTCCCGGCTTCAGCGCGATCGGCCCGCTCGACAGCGCTCCGCGCTCGCGCAGGAGGCGCGATACATGGTCCTCGTCGCCCGCCGAGGCCCCCCCGAGGTCAGGATCACGTCGGCTTCGGCCGCGCCGCGGTCGAGCCGCCGGGCAATCTCCGTCGGGCCGTCCGGGGCCAGCCCGAGATTCACCGAGGTATGGCCCCAGCCCGAGGCCAGCGACAGCAGCATGGGGCGGTTGGCATTGAAGATCTGGTGCGGGGCTGCGGGGGCGTCCGGATCGTCCAGCAGCTCGTCCCCGGTCGAAAGGACCGCGACCCGCAGGGGCCGGTGTACCGTCACCCGGCCGATCCCCAGCGCGGTGAGGAGCGCCAGGTCGGGCGGTCGTAGCCGGTGGCCGGCCGAGAGCACCTCGCTGCCCGCCGCCACGTCCTCGCCCGTGCGGCGGGTGTTGGCGCGCGCCTTCACCGGCCCGTCGAAAGCGACCACCGCGCCGTCGGTCGCCGTGTCCTCCTCGACCACCACGGTGTCCACGCCCCGGGGGAGGATCGCGCCGGTCAGGATGCGCAGGGCCGCCCCGGGGGCCACGGTGCTTGTGTGGGGCTGGCCCGCCGCCGCGCGCCCGGGCAGGAGCGGCAGCCGCTGCATGCCCGCGCCGGTCGCGGCATGGGCAAAGCCGTAGCCGTCGACCGCCGCACTCGCCGCCGGCGGGTTCGACCGCTGCGTCCTGCAGGGCGAGGCTAGGATGCGGCCCGCGG
>SKMM01000084.1 GCA_007121055.1 Paracoccaceae bacterium
CCGCCGTGCGCAGCTTCGCCGCCGCCGGCGCCCGGGTGGCGCTCGCGGCCCGCAGCACCGACGCGATCGAGGCGCTGGCCGAGGAAACCGAGGGCCTCGCCCTCCCCTGCGACGTGGCGAACTACGCCTCGGTCGAGGCCGCGGTCGCCGCGGTGACCGACCGCTGGGGCCGGCTCGACGTGCTGATCAACAACGCCGGCGTGATCGACCCCATCGCCCCCACCGCCGAGGCCGACCCCATCGCCTGGGGCCGGCTCATCGACATCAACCTCAAGGGCGTCTTCCACGGCATGCGCGCCGCGATCCCCGTGATGGCCGCCCAAGGCTCGGGCACCATCATCACCGTAGGCTCGGGCGCCGCCCAGAACCCGCTGGAGGGCTGGGGTGCCTACTGCGCCTCCAAGGCCGGCGCGCTGATGCTGACCCGCGTGGCCGACCGCGAACACCGCGAGGCGGGGCTGCGCATCCTCTCGCTCTCGCCCGGAACCGTCGCCACCGACATGCAGGCCACGATCAAGGCCAGCGGCGTGAACCCCGTCAGCCAGCTCGACTGGTCGGCCCACATCCCGCCCGAATGGCCCGCGCTGGCGCTGATGTGGATGTGCACCCCCGACGCCGACCCCTGGCGCGGCGGCGAGGTCTCGCTGCGCCAGGCCGACATCCGCCGCCGCCTCGGCCTGCCGGAATGATCCGGCTCGACCGCGACGGCGGCCTCTGGACGGTCACGCTCGACCGCCCCGACAAGGCCAACGCGCTGACCGCGGCGATGCTGCAGGAGCTCATCGCCATCGCCGAGGCGGCCGCGCCCGAGGCCCGCGCCCTCATCCTCACCGGCACCGGCCGCGTCTTCTCCGCCGGCGCCGACCTGGCCGAGGCCCGCGCCGGCCTCGCCACCTCGCCGCTGTGGGAGGATCTGTCGGCCCGCATCGCCCGCCTGCCCTGCCTGACCATCGCCGCGCTCAACGGCACGCTGGCGGGCGGCGCCTTCGGCATGGCGCTTGCCTGCGACCTGCGGCTGGCCGTGCCGGAGGCGGGCTTCTTCTATCCGGTGATGAAGCTCGGCTTCCTGCCGCAACCCTCCGACCCCGGGCGGCTGACGGCCCTGGTGGGCCCCGCCCGGGCCAAGGCGCTGCTGATGGCCGGGCAGCGGATCGCGGCCCCCGAGGCGCTGGCCTGGGGCCTCGTGGACCGCCTCGCCGACCCCGAGGCCCTCCTGACCGAGGCCAGGGCGCTCGCCGCCGACGCCTGCGCCGCCCCGCCGGGACATGTCGCCGCCATCAAGAGGTTCTTTTCCGCCCCCGCTGGGCCCGCATCGGAATCTCCGCCCTCCGGATGACTTGCGATTGCCGCAAATGCCATGTCACATTATTGCGCCGCCCCGTCACACCGGCGTCCCGTCTGAATCCCCCGACTGCGCAGCACAAACGGGGCAGGTGAAACGGGGCCGGAGGACCGGGGCAGGGTGATGTGGGTGGAGCGGGTCGTGGACACATACAGGAACGAGGACGACAGCGAGGGCGACAAACCCCTCTCTGCAACGGCGCAACGCGTGGCCGATATCCTGCGTGACCGGATCGTCCGCGGGGAACTCGCCGCCGGCGAACGCATCGTGGAACGCAAGCTCTCGGCCGAGCTCGAGGTCTCCCGCACTCCCGTGCGCGAGGCCCTCAAGCTCCTGCAGGCCGACGGTCTGATCGACATCTCGCTGCACCGCGGCGCGCAGGTCACCAGCTACTCGGCCGAGGAGGCCGTCGCCATCTTCGACGTCATCGCGGTAATGGAAAGCCTCGCCGCCCAGCGCCTGGCCGAACGCCTCAGCCCCGACCTCCTGGCCCGGCTCGAGGACATCCACAGCCGCCTGCGCGACCGCTTCGCCGCCGCCGATGCCCCAGGCTATTTCCCGCTCAACACCGAATTCCACGACACCATCGTGGCCCATTGCGGCAATGCTGTCCTGATCGACAGCCATACCCGCCTCGCGAGACGCTCCCGCCGCGCGCGCTATCTGGTGATCATGCACCACAACCGCTGGGCCCGCGCGGTGGGGGAACACGACCGCCTGATGGAGGCCCTGCGCAGCGGCGACGCCGAGGCGGCCGGCGGCGTCTGGCTCACCCACCTGCGCCACACCGGCACCTCCGTCGCCGATATCATGCGCCACCACGGCCTCTGACCGCCGACCAACCGCCGCCCTGCCGCCGCGGGAACGCCTTCGCCCCGCCCCTTGCCTGTCCAGCACCCCACCGCACAGCCCCCTCCCGAAAACGCCCCCCGAGGCCTCCAGCCGGATCTCCCAACGCCGTCCAACCACGCCCCGCGAAGACCCGCCGGCTTGGCGTCCCCCTCCAAAGACCACCCGTTTCCACCCGGCCCACGCCAAGGCCCGGGGCGAGCGGCCCAAAGACACGCCTGACCTCGCCGCCCTCCGGTCACACCGACCCACCCTGGTGCCCACAGCGGCCGACTGCTTCCTCGCCCGCATCTCGCAGCCTCTGCCCAGCCCCACCTCGTCTCAGGCCCGCCAGACCTGCCGACCCCGGCGCTCCACCGCACCGCCCGACGCCGCCCCGGCGTCCGTCAGTACACGGTCCAGACACCCGATCCCCGAACGCCCTGACGCGCCCGCCAGCCCACACCGGCCCCCGCCCACGGACAACCTCCGCGCCTTGCCGGACCCGACCGCCTCTGCTAGCGCTGGGCCCCGGCGCGGCGACGGGGAGGAGGGTCGGGCGGCATGGCACAGGCCTCGGCGGTGCGCCTGGCGCTTCTGACCACCCTCGCGATGGTGGCCTTCGCCGCCAATTCCGTGCTCAACCGTCTGGCGCTCGCGGGGGGCGAGGCCGATGCGCTGGGTTATACCGGCATCAGGCTTCTGTCCGGGGCGCTGATGCTGGCGCTCCTCCTCGTCCTGCGCCGGGATGGCCCCCGCCGCTGGCCCACGGGCGGTGTGGGCGGCAGCTGGGGCGGGGCCGCCGCGCTCTTTCTCTATGCCATCGGCTTCTCGCTGGCCTATCTCGCGCTCGACGCGGGCATGGGAGCACTCCTGCTGTTCGCGGCGGTGCAGATCGGCATGCTGGGCTGGGCGCTGGCGCAGGGGGACCGGCCGGGCGCGGTGGAATGGGCAGGCTTTGCGCTGGCGATCGGCTGCCTCGTGCTGCTGGTTCGGCCCGGCCTCACCGCGCCGGACCCGCTGGGCGCGCTGCTGATGGTGGGGGCAGGCCTCGCCTGGGCGGTCTACACGCTGCTCGGCCGCGGCTCGACGGCGCCGCTGGTGGACACGGCGGGGAATTTCCTGCGCTGCCTGCCGGTGGCGGTGCTGCTGCTGCTGCCCAGCCTCTGGGCCGACAGCCTCACGCCCACGGGCTGGGCGCTGGCGGTGGCCTCGGGCGCGCTCGCCTCGGGGCTCGGCTATGCGGTGTGGTACGGCGTCCTGCCCGCGCTGCAGCGCAGCACCGCGGCCTATGTGCAGCTCACCGTGCCCGCCATCGCCGCCGCCGGCGGGGTGGTCTTCATCGCCGAGCCCCTTACCGCGCGGCTCGTGCTGTGCTCGGCCGGCATCCTCGGCGGCGTGGCGCTGGCGCTGCGCGGCGCCGAAACCCGCCGCCGCGCCGCCGCCCGCTGACAACGCCCCCCGCCCGCCTCACCGCCGATTGCCACCCCACCACAGCCCCGCCGAGGGTCCAGCCCAACCGAACGCCACGTCCGGCGGCAAGGCCCGCCCTGTCATGGCCACGACCCCATTGCCACCGGAGCGGACGCGGCAAACGCACCCCGTCCCGCCAAGGCGCACCCTTCTGCGGACCAGCTTCTCGACGGCCGCCATTCAGCGCCAGACCTCGATGGCAGGCCCGCCGACCGGTGTCACCCGTGGCCCTCTCAGATCGCGTTCGACAGCCGCCGCACCGCGGCCGCCAGGACCTCGAGCCCCAGCGCCAGGTCCTCGCGCCGGGTGTCCTCGGCCGGGTTGTGGCTGATCCCGCGGATCGACGGCGCAAACAGCATCGCCGTCGGCAGCACCGCCGCCACGTTGGAGGCATCGTGCAGCGCCCCCGAGGGCAGCCGCCGCCAGCGCCCCGGCGCAACCTCCCCGGCCGCCTGCTCCAGCGCCCCCCGCAGCCGCGCGTCCAGCATCACCGGCTCCACCCCCATCCCCTCCTCGGCGCTCAGCACCAGCCCCCGCGCCGCCGCCACCCCCTCGGCCAGCACCAGCACCCGTGCCGCCAGCCGCTCCAGCAGCCCCACATCCCCGTCGCGCATCTGCACCGTGAAGCTCACCGCACCGGGCACCACCGAGGGCGCGTTGGGCTCCACCACCACCCGCCCCAGCGTCCAGACCGTGGCCGGCCCCGCCATCCCGGCAAAGGCGTCGTTCACCGCCGCCGCCAGCGCCACGAACCCCTGCAGCGCATCGCGCCGCAGGGCCATCGGCGTGGTGCCCGCATGGTTCGCCTCCCCCTCCAGCCGCATGTTCCACTGGCGCGAGCCGACGATGGCCTCCACAACCCCCACCGCCTCGCCGGCGCCGTCCAGCACCGGACCCTGCTCGATATGCGGCTCCAGGAACGCCACGAAGCGGTCGGGCGAGACCTCCCCCACCGGCCCGATCTCCGCCGCCCGCGCCCGCGCCTGACCGAAGGTGATATCCTCCGTCCCGTCCCGGTCCGGCCCCGCATCCATCACCGCCAGCGGCTGCACCCCGGCCCAGACGGTCGAGCCCGTCAGCCGCCCGAACCGCCCCTCCTCGTCCTGGAACGACACCACCGCCACCCGGGGCCCGCCCGCCGCCAGCGCCGCCCGCGCCAGTTCCAGCCCGCAGGCCACCCCCCAGGCACCATCGAGCCACCCGCCCAGCGGCTGCGTGTCGGAATGCGAGCCCACCAGCAGGCACGGCCCCTCCCCCGGCGGCAGCCCGAACAGGTTCCCGCAAGGGTCCACCACCACCTCCAGCCCGGCCGCGCGCATCCGCCCCGCCAGCCAGGCCCGCGCCGCCACATCGGCATCCGAGAACGCCCGCCGCGCCACCCCGGTCCCCTGCCCGCCAATGGTCCGCAGATGGTCAAGATCGGCCAGCATCCGCCCGGGATCGATCTGCATGGAGCGCCTCCTGTTTGCGTCGCCCGGACGCTGGCACGCCCACGCCGCGGCAGCAACCCAAGGGCCCCGCGCCGAGAGAACGCCCGGAGCCCCCAAGGCCCCTCGCCCGCAACACCGGCATCACGCACTGGGACCCAAGACCACTTGGACTCCAAAATGCCACCGCGACGGGTGGGCATCGCGTCATACCCCCATCTCTCCGCTTGCGCACCCACCGCCCCACCCACAGGCACAGAGGGCCGCGCCCGACCCTGGGTGGGCGCAGCCCCGCCTGTGGTCAGCGCTTTATCGCAAAAGCCCGGACGACCCGCGTGCGGCAAACCACATCGCCAACGCGCCCTCCCGGGGGGAGGTTCGGGCGCGGCCCGGGCTGGTCGCCCGGGCGGTCCGGCGCAACCGGCGCCCTCCAACCCCGCCGCGCCAACCCTTACACCGGAATCGCCGTCGTGCTTACCACCGTGCGCAACGCAAAAGATGTCTGCATCCCCACCACCCCCGGCAGGCGCGACAGGTACCGGCTGTGGATGCGCGCGAAATCCTCGGTGTCGCGGGCGAGGATCTTCAGCAGGTAATCCGCCGTCCCCGCCATCAGATGGCACTCCAGCACATCGGGCACCCGCGCCACCGCCTTCTCGAAGGCCGTCAGCACCTCCTCGGACTGGCCCGACAGCGTGATCTCCACATAGACCGTCGTCGGCCGCCCCATCGCGCGCGCATCCAGCAGCGCCACCCAGCCCCGGATCACGCCGGCCCGCTCCAGCCGCTGCACCCGCCGGTGGCAGGCCGAGGGCGACAGGTGCACCCGCTCGGACAGCTCGGCATTGGTGATGCGCCCGTCCGCCTGCAGCACCCCCAGTATGCGCCGGTCGATATCGTCGATCTCCATAGCCGCGCGATGCCCTCCCACCAAATGCCTCCTTGGCGCACGATCCTACCGTACTTGCCAGCCGCCGCCACCCCGCTTCGCACTCGCCTCCACGGGATCCTGCGGTATGCTGGCGCCCGCAGCGCAAGGGAGGATGCCATGCGGATCGGATGCCCGAAGGAGATCAAGGCACAGGAATTCCGGGTGGGCCTGCCCCCCGCCGCCGTGCGCGAGGCCGTGGCCCATGGCCACGAGGTCCTGATCGAGGCCGGCGCGGGCGAGGGCGCGGGCTTCGACGACGCCACCTACACCGCCGCCGGCGCCCGCCTCGGCACCGCCGAGGAGGTCTTCGCCAGCTCCGACATGATCGTGAAGGTCAAGGAACCCCAGGCGTCCGAACGCGCCCGGCTGCGCGAGGGACAGGTGCTGTTCACCTACCTCCACCTCGCCCCAGACCCCGACCAGACCCGCGAGTTGCTCGGCAGCGGCGTCACCGCCATCGCCTACGAAACCGTCACCGACCGCGCGGGCGGGCTGCCCCTGCTGGCGCCCATGTCCGAGGTCGCGGGCCGCCTCGCCCCCCAGACCGGCGCCTGGACCCTGCAGAAGGCCAATGGCGGGCGCGGCGTCCTGATGGGCGGCGTCCCCGGCGTGCGGCCCGCCAATGTCGTCATCCTCGGCGGCGGCGTCGTCGGCACGGCGGCCGCGCGCGTCGCCGTGGGCATGGGCGCCAATGTCACCGTGCTTGACCGCTCGGTCCCGCGGATGAGCTACCTCGACGACATCTTCCAGGGCCGGCTCACCACCCAATACTCCTCGGCCGAAGCCATCGAGGACCTGCTGCCCGCCGCCGACATGGTCATCGGCGCCGTCCTCATCCCCGGCGCCGCCGCCCCCAAACTCGTCACCCGCGCGCAACTGGCGCAGATGCAGCCCGGCGCGGTGCTGGTGGACGTGGCGATCGACCAGGGCGGCTGTTTCGAGACCTCCCGCCCCACCACCCACCACGACCCGATCTACGAGGTCGACGGCATCATGCATTACTGCGTGGCCAACATGCCCGGCGCGGTGCCCCGCACCTCGACCAAGGCGCTGTCCAACGCCACGCTGCCCTTCGTGCTGGCGCTCGCCGACAAGGGCTGGCGCCAGGCCTGCGAGGACGACCCACACCTGCTCGCCGGCCTGTCCACCCACGCGGGGGCGCTCACCTCCTACCCCGTGGGCCGGGCGCTCGCCATCGACGTGGTCTCCCCCGCCCTCGCACTGAAACGCTGATCCCGGTGGGGCCCCGCCAGGGGCCTCCATCCAACGACACGATCTCTCTGGATCAAGCGGTTCCGGCGCGACGGCCGAAGCACCGGACAAAGGGCCGGCGCCGTCAGAGCACCACGAACCCGTCCGTGGCCGGGTCGTACTGCTCCAGAACCCCGCTGCCGATGTCGGTCCACAGCCCGTGCAGCGTCAGCCGCCCCGCCGCCACCGCATCGCGCACGAAGGGATAGCTCAGCAGGTTCTCCAGCGACACCAGCACGCCCGCCCGCTCCATCGCGCCCAGCCGCTCGGCCGGGGCCACGCCGTCGGTGCGCGCATGGGCCGGCCGCAGGATGTCGAGCCACCGCCCCACCATGCTGTCGGGTGCCTCCAGCGCCGGGGCCGTGCCCGCGCACATGTCATGGCACCCCTTCACGCCGCCGCAGCCCGAATGCCCGATCACCAGGATATGCGCCACATGCAGCGCATCCACCGCGTATTCCACCGCCGCCGAGGTGCAATGGTGCTGCGCACCTGGGTCCAGCGGCGGCACCACCGAGGCGATATTGCGGTGGATGAAGAACTCGCCCGGGTCCGCGCCGAACATTTCGGGCGGGCTGACCCGGCTGTCGCAGCAGGAAATCACCATCGCCCGCGGATGCTGCCCATCCTGGGCGAGGTGCAGAAACCAGCTGCGGTTTTCGGTGAACCGCGTGGCCTTCCAGCCGCGATAACGCGCGACCAGATAGCCGGGCAGCGGGTGGGCGTCCTGCATGGTGTCTCGGCTCCTCCGTCACGGCGGTGTTACCGCGCCGGGCCAGAGATTTCGAGGGGGAGCGTGCGGGCGGGAAAGGTTTTCTTGAGGGATCGGTGCGATACCCCGTCCCGGAACGCTGGAATGGCAGGAGGATGACGGAATGGGCCATGTGGTCGGTCTGGTGCACGAGGAAGGGGTGCGGCTCGACGGGGCCCGGCTGGTGGGGCTGGTGACCCGGATGGGCGACGGCGGCGCGGAGGCCCATGTGGCCGATGCGCTCGACCGCATGGAACAGGCCATGATGCGGATCGAGGGGCTCTATGCCGACGCCGACATGCCCGCGATCCGGCGCCAGGCCGGCGCGCTCGCCACGCTCGCCACCGAGGTCGGCATGACCTCGCTCGCCCGCGTCGCGGCGGATGTGGAGGTCTGCGCGGCCCGCGGCGACATGGTGGCCTTCGCCGCCACCACCGCCCGCCTGCGCCGCGTCG
>SKMM01000134.1 GCA_007121055.1 Paracoccaceae bacterium
TGATCACCTCGTCGAGATAGCTGTCGGTGGCGCCGCACAGCGCGCAGGGCGCATCGGGCTTGGAGGCCTCGAAGGGGTAGTCCTCGAAATCGAGGCTCTCGACCCGGGTCCAGGGCGGCAGGGCATAGATGCGCTGCTCCCGCCCCGCGCCGAACAGCATCAACGCGGCCGAGCCGTCCAGCTTGGGGTTGTCGAAGCGCGGGATCGGCGAGGGGTCCATGACATACCGCCCCTCCACCCGCACCGGATAGGCATAGGCCTTGGTGATGGCGCCATGGTGGGCGATGTCCTCATAGAGCCGCACATGCATCAGGCCGTAATCAGCCAGCGCATGCATTCGCCGGGTCTCGGTCTCGCGCGGCTCCAGGAACCGCAGCGGTTCGGGGATCGGCACCTGGAAGACCAGGATCTGGTCCTCGGTCAGCGGGGTTTCGGGGATGCGGTGGCGGGTCTGGATCAGCGTCGCCTCCGTGGTCGCCTCGGTGGTGGCCACGCCCGCCACCTTGGCAAAGAACGACCGGATGGAGACCGCGTTCGTCGTGTCGTCCGCGCCCTGGTCGATGACCTTCAGCACATCCCCCGGCGTCAGGCAGGCCGCCGTCAGCTGCACCCCTCCGGTGCCCCAGCCATAGGGCATCGGCATCTCGCGGCTGGAGAACGGGACCTGATAGCCCGGGATCGCCACCGCCTTGAGCAGCGCGCGGCGGATCATCCGCTTGGTCGCCTCGTCGAGATAGGCGAAATTGTAGCTGCGCGCGGTCATCCGGCAGCCTCCCTGGATCGGGCATATGCCATGATCCGGCCGGTTTTTCGCGCTAAACTCCGCGGTCCAATCGGGAGATACGCGATGGATCCCTTGATGGTTCTGGTTGGGCTGCCCCTGCTGATGCTGGTCGTGCTGGGCGTCCTCCTCTCCCGGTTGCGGACCGGCGCGCGCGGCGAAGTTGACGTTGGAACAGGCTCCGGGCGGGTTGGGGGCGGGTCCGGCCGCGGGGGCTGCAACGCCACCGCGGGCGATGACGGCGGCGACGGGGGCGGCGACTGAGGTCATTCGGCGGCCTCGGGTTGCGCCCCGGCGGCCTCGGCGCGCAGGCGGCGGAGCAGCTCCAGCTCGGCCTGGCAATCGACATGGTGGGGCAGCTTGATGCGTTCGAGGAAGCCGCTGGCCCGGACGTTGTCGCAGTGGCTGAGGACGAATTCCGCGTCCTGGGCGGGGGCGGAGGTCGCCTCTTCGCCCAGTTCGGCCGCGCGCAGGGCGCGGTCCACCAGCGCCATGGAGATGGCCTTGCGCTCGCACGGACCCAGCACGAGGCCGTAGCCGCGGGTGAACTGCGCGGGCTCGGTGGCCGGGCCGCGGAACTGGTTGACGCTCTCGCATTCGGTCAGCGTGACCTCGCCGATCTCCACCGCAAAGCCCAGTTCGGGGATGTCCACCTCCACCGCCACCGCACCGATGCGCAGCTCGCCCACGAAGGGGTGGTTGCGGCCGTAGCCGCGCTGCGAGGAGTAGGCGAGGGACAGCAGGAACCCCTCGTCGCCACGGGCGAGCGCCTGGAGGCGCAGGGCGCGGTCGGCGGGCAGCTCCAACGCTGCGCGGGTCAGGTGGGGGGGCGTGGCTGCGCCGTCGGGCTCGGGCTGCAGCACGCCTTCGCGGTCGAGGATGTCGGCCACATGGGGCACGGGGCCGAGCGCCGGATCGGCCTCGGGGGGCGTCGGCGCCGCGCCGTCGGCCATCAGGGCGAAATCCAGCAGCCGGTGGGTGTAGTCGAAGGTCGGCCCCAGCCGCTGACCACGGCGCCCGCGCCGATCACCGCCCCGTCGCCCACCGTCACCTCGGGCCGCAGGATGGTGCCATGGCCGATCCACTCGTCATGGCCGATCGTCACGCGCCGCGCCGCGCCGCCCGGGCGGCGAAGAAGGCCGCGTCCGGCTCCGCCTCGGGCCAGTAGTTGGACGAGCGGTACAGGAAATGGTGCTGGCTCGCCCGGGCCATGGGGTGGTCGGTGGGTCCGATCCGGACCATCGCCGCGATGTTCACGAAGCGCCCGATCCCGGCATTGGCGATGTCGCACAGCCGCGTGCAATAGCTGTAGGCGCCGAAGCTGGAATTCAGGATCACGCTGTCCGCGCCGATCTCGGTATAGGGGCCGAAGTTCGACCCGCGGATGTCGCAGCCGGGGTGGATCAGCGGGCCGTCGGGCGAAAGTCCGGGCATGGCTCGGGTGAAACCCTTTCCTGTGCGGGCACGCTGTCCCCTGTGCCGGGTCAACGCGACGGCGGCGTGACAGCCTTCGGCCTCAGCCCTGCGCCAGCAGGTGGTCGGCCAGCCGCAGCGACAGCTGGGTGATGGTCAGCGTCGGGTTCGCGTGCCCGCCCGTGGGAAACACCGAGGACCCCGCGATATGGAGCCGCTCCTGCCCCCAGACCCGGCAGTTCCTGTCCACCACGCCCCATTCCGGGGCGTCGCTCATCCGCGTGCCGCCCATGTGGTGGTTGCCCCCGATCGCGTCGTTCTCCGGAAAGGGCGCGTCTTGCAACAGCCAGTCGGCGACCCGCACGCGCCCGAGGTTGTCGCGCGCCACATGCTCGCCAAAGGCCAGCACCGCCGAGATCGCCGTGCGGCGGTCGAGGTCCGAGAAATCCCAGTGCAGCACCGGCTGGGGAATGCCGAACCGATCCCGGACCGAGGGGTCCAGCGCCACGCGGTTCTCCGCCCGCGGCTCCTGCTCCCAGGCCGCGCGCAACACGGTGATGCAGGTCATCGGCCCCAGCACCCCCGTCCGGCTCAGCAGCTTCTGCGCCAGCCGCGGCGCCGCGCAATAGAGCTCGCGGCTGACGCGATAGGACGGCTCGCCCATCCAGGTCCACACCCGCAGCCCGCAGTTCAGCACCCCGTCGCGCCGCTGCCGTTCGGGTGTGGTCGAGAAATACTGCTGCCCCTCGGGCATAGAGAAATACGCAGCCTCGCCCACCGCGAAATGCGGATGCTCCATCCAGTAGCGCCCCAGCGTCCGCGCCTCGCGGACCAGCATCCCCCCGGCGCGGTCGTTGAAATGCAGCATCAGGCGGTTGTTCTCGATCCCCCCGCAGGCCAGCACCAGTCGTGCCGCCCGCACCACCCGCCGGCTGCCGTCGTAGCCGCCGACCTCGAAGCCGACGGCCTGGCCGCCCTCCATCTCCACCCCGGTCACCGAGGCGTTCAGCACCACCGCCAGCCGGTCGCTCGCCTCGATCTCGGGGCGGAACTCCTGCGCGTGGCGCGTGACCGGGCGGGAGAAGCGGAACCGGATGCGGTCGATCTCCGGGCCCACCCGCGTGTCGTCGAAGACGGGTTCGATGTTGAGGATCGCGCAGGCCGCCTCCAGATAGGGGTCGAGGTCGCCCCGCCGGATCGGCCAGTGCGCGTGCGGCAGATGGGGCTTTTCCTCGAAATCCACCGCATCAAGCGGCCGGCACCAGCCCCCCCAGTGGTTGGAGGACCCGCCGAAGTACCGCAGCCGCGTGAAATCCAGCCCGAAATAGGGATGCCCCACAACCGCGCCGCGGTAGAGTTCCTGCGACTCGTCGGAGTAGTCTTCGCCGCCGCCCTCCAGCACCAGCACGCGCCGCCCGGCGCGCGACAGGGCCAGGGCGAGCGTCAGGCCCGCAGGCCCGCTGCCGGCGATGCAGACGTCCGCCTCGGGCTCCGCCCCGAGGTCCGCAAGGTCGAGGATCACCCCAGGTCGCTTTCCAGAAGCACCCAGCCGCCGGGCGAGAGCAAGATCCGCTCCGTCGGCGGCGCGAAGGCGGCTGCCGGCGCGAGGGCCGCCAGCCGCATCAGGTCACGGCGCGCGATCCCGCGCGGCGGCGCTTCGGACGCGGGGCCCGCGTCCGGCCGGGCCGCCGCGGCGGGAGACGCGCGGTCGGTCACTGCAGCAGTTCCGTCCAGATCCGCGCGTAGATGTCCGTCACCTCGGGCGGGCACATCTGCGAGAACTCGGCGAATTCCAGGAACTCCTCGGGGATGACGATCTCGGGCGCGTCGATCATCACCTCGTCCATGAACTCCTCCGAGCCCGTCACGCCATTGGCGTAGCGCGCGAAGTTGGAGATCTTGGCGGCGTTCTGCGGCTCGAGGATGAAGTTGATGAACTTCATCGCAGCCTCTGGGTTGGGGGCGTCCGCCAGCACCATGGCGTTGTCCATCCAGATCGAGAAGCCCTCGCGCGGGTAGCCATAGACGATGTCGTCGTTCTGCAGGCGTGCACGCATGGCCGCACCGTTCCAGTTCAGGCCGGCCTTGAAGTCGCCCGCCACGAAGTTGTCGATGGAACCGTAGTCCAGCGCCAGCCAGTGGTTGCGCGCCTCCATCAGGGTTTCGCGGACCTCGCGCAGGATTTCCATGTCGCCGCTGCACTGCTCGCCGCCGTGGAAGCGGATGGCCAGCTGCATCACGTCGGACATCTCCGGGACCACGTTGATGGTGCCGCGCAGGACCTCGGGCGGGTCGAAGATGATGGCCGAGGTGTTGGGGTCGCCGTCATAGGCCGAGGTGTTCACCACCATCCCCGTGGTGCCCCAGGCCCAGGGCACGGACCACTGCCTGCCCGGGTCGAAGTCGCTGTCCATCCAGTAGGGGTCGATGTTGCCGTGGTTGGGGATCATGTCCATGTCGAGCGGCTGCACCAGCCCCTCGTCGATCCAGATCTGCACGAAGTTGTTGGACGGCACCACGATGTCGAAGCCATGCCCGCCCTGGCGCACGCGCGCCAGCGCCGTGTCGTTGCTGTCGAAATCGGTCAGCGTGACGCGGATGCCGGTCTCCTCCTCGAAGGCTTCCAGCAGGTCGGGCGGGGTGTAGTTGCCCCAGTTGAAGAGGTTGAGCGTGTTGGCCGCCGCGAGCGAGGTCGAGGCCATCAGCGCCGCTGCGCCAAGCGCCAGGATGCGAGGGTGGTTCATGGAATTTCTCCCCATTGGTTGGCCCCGGCCCAAGGCGCCGGAGCAGGCAGTCCCGCTCAGGCGCGCTTGCGCGAGAGCAGGAAGAAGACTGTCACCGCAAACACCGAAAGTGCAAGGAACAGCGTCGCGATGGCGTTCATCTCGGGCGTGACCTGCCGCCGCAACTGGCCCAGCATGTAGGTGGGCAGCGTGTCCTGCCCGGCGGCCTTGACGAATTCGGTGATGACGACGGTGTCGAGCGAGATCACGAAGCCCAGCATGAAGCCCGCCATGATGCCGGGCACCAGCAAGGGCAGGGTGACATAGCGGAAGGCCTGCCAGTGGCTTGCGTACAGGTCCGCCGCGGCGCGTTCCAGCGTGAGGTCCATCGTCTCGAGGCGCGCCTTGATGGGCAGATAGGCGAAGGGGATGCAGAAGGCGGTGTGCGCGGCCACCAGATAGCCCATCCCGCCATAGCCTGTCTGCACCCGGATCGCGGCGAAGAAGATCAGCAGCGCCACGCCGGTCACCACCTCCGGCACCATCAGGGGCTGGTTGATCAGCGCATAGATCATGGTCTGGCCCTTGAAGCGGGAGGTCCGCGTCGTGGCCAGCGCCGCCATGGTCGCCACCACCGTGGCGATGCCGGAGGCCACCACCGCCAGCCACAGCGAGCGGATCGAGACCTCGCGCACCTGGCGGTTGTTGAACGCCGCCTCGTACCAGCGCAGCGAGAACCCGCCCCAGTTCGCCATCGAGGCGTTCTCGTTGAACGAGAACACCACCAGCGTGACGATGGGGACATAGAGCATCACGAAGGTCGCCAGCGCGATCAGCCCAAAGCCCGGCAGCCGGGTGATGGAGAAGCTGCGCGCGCTCATGTCCGGCGCCCCCCGTCATCCTCGCGCCCGACATAGCGGATGTAGAAGATCAGCGCCCCGACCACGAGCACGAGCATGGTGATGGCCAGCGCCGCGCCCAGCGGCCAGTTGCGCCCCTGCCCGAACTGCAGCTCGATCAGGTTGCCCAGCATCAGGTTGCGCCCGCCCCCGAGCACCCGCGGCGTCACGAAGGCCCCGATGGAGGGGATGAACACCAGGATGGAGCCAGCGATGAAGCCGGGCTTGACCAGCGGCAGGATGATCCGTCGCAGCACCTGCCAGCGGCTGGCGTAGAGGTCATAGCCCGCCTCCACCAGCCGGATGTCGAGCTTGTCCATGGCCGCGTAGAGCGGCAGCACCATCAGCGGCAGGAACACATAGGCCATGCCCACGAGGATCGCGAAATCGGTGAACATCATCTGGATCGGGCTGTCGATCACCCCCAGCCGGATCAGCGTGGTGTTGATCAGGCCCTGGTTGCGGATCACCTCCTGGATCGCGAAGGTCCGGATCAGCAGGTTGGTCCAGAACGGGATGGTGATCAGGAACAGCCAGAACGCCCGCGTGTGCTGCGGCCGCGTGGCGATGAACCAGGCGGTGGGGAAGCCCAGAATCGCACAGATCACGGTGGTTTGCAGGGCAAGGCTGATGGAGCGCCAGAAGATCGCGAGATGCGCGTGGTTGAGCCGAACATCCTCGGGGTCGAAGATGTCGCGGCTGAAGAACACCCGGAACCAGGCTTCGGTCGAGAACTCCCAGATCACGCCGCCGAAACTCGCCGGTGTCAGGAAGGAATAGACCAGCACGATCAGCAGGGGCCCCGAGGCGGCCAGCACCAGGATGGTCAGCGCGGGGGCGCACAGAAGCCACTTCCAGCCGTGTCGCTCGGCGGTGGCGCTGTCCTCCACGGCCGAGGCGGGGGTGTCAGGGGCCGCGCCGTCGGGCCGGGCGGTGGACGAGAGATCCTGCATCGCCATGGCGCGTCTCCCTCAGTTCCGCAGCACCTGCAACGCGCCTTCGCCCAGCGCCAGTCCCACCTCCTGCCCGGGCTCGGGCGGGGGGGTGCCGGCGGTGGCGTTCTGTCGGCGCAGCACGAAGGTGCTGCCGTCTGTGAGGCGCAGATGCACATTGGTGTCGGTGCCGAAGAAGACCGATTTCTCGACGGTGCCGCGCAGGACGCCCGCGCCGTCGGCCAGCCGGGCATGTTCGGGCCGGATCACCACCGTGACGTGGCTGCCCGAGCTCGGCGATGCGCCCTCGGGCAGGTTGGCGGCCACCGAGGCGCCACCGGGCAGGCGGACGGTCGCGGCGCGGCCCGTCACCTCCGCGATCTGCGCCTCGAGGAAATTCGTATCGCCGATGAAGTCCGCGACGAAGCGGTCCGCGGGGCGGTTGTAGATTTCCTCGGGCGCGCCGGTCTGCAGGATGCGCCCCTCCGACATCACCGCGATGCGGTCCGACATCGTCAGCGCCTCTTCCTGGTCGTGGGTGACGAAGACGAAGGTGATCCCGGTCTCGGTCTGCAGCCGCTTGAGCTCGCTCTGCATTTCCTTGCGCAGCTTGAGGTCCAGCGCCGAGAGCGGCTCGTCCAGCAGCAACACCCGCGGTTGCGGCGCGAGTGCGCGGGCCAGGGCCACGCGCTGCTGCTGGCCGCCGGAAATCGCCGTGGGCCGGCGGTCGGCCATCGCCTCCATCCGCACCAGACGCAGCATCCGCGCGACCGTCTCCTTGCGCTCGGCCGCCGGGCGGCCCTGCATCAGCAGGCCGAAGCCGATGTTGTCGGCCACGCTCATGTGCGGAAACAGCGCGTAGTTCTGGAACACCGTGTTCACGGGGCGCTGGTTGGGGCCGAGCCCCCCACCTCGCGCCCGCCGATGCGCAGGGTACCCGCGCTCGGCTGCTCGAACCCCGCGATCAGGCGCAGAAGCGTGGTCTTGCCGCAGCCCGAGGGGCCGAGCAGCGTGAAGAACTCTCCCCGCCGGATGGTCAGGCTGATCTCGGTCAGCGCCCGGAACGCCTGCGCCCCCTGGCCGAAGATCTTGGACAGGCCGCCGATCTCGATCTCGGGCTCGGCCGGCTGTCGGGCGGCCCCGCCAAAGGCCGTCGCTGCGGACAGCTTCATGTCTCCCTCCCCGGTTGGGTGGCGCAGCATAGGCGGGCCCTCCGCCCCATGGCCAGTGCTTTTGCAGCCCGTCCCGGCTCACCGCGCGGTGAGCGCCCGTCCGGTGGGCACCCTTAGCCGCCCTGCGCCGCGCCTTGCCGCAGGGCCTGCAGCAGGTCCTCATTGCCCGGGCTGACGGCGGTCTCGGCGTCGCGGATCTCCTGCCGGACGGTGCCGTTGCCGGCGGTCAGCCGCAGCCAGACCCGGTCGAGCTCGTAATCCACCACCACCACCGCGTCGCGTCCCCGCAGGCCGGTCACGGACAGATCGCCGAACCGGCCCACCAGTTCCTGCGCCTGCATGAGCAGGAAATTGCCCGTCACCACCCGCAGCGCCTCGAGGTCCAGCTCCAGCCGCCCACCGCCGAGGTCGACACCGCTGCGCAGGTCGGGTGCTGCGCCGAAGGCGCCGCTGCGGAAGGGGGCGATGGCCGGCAGCCCCTCGGCATCGGCCTCGAAGCGCAGCGTGGCGCCGGGCGCGAGGCCCAGCA
>SKMM01000259.1 GCA_007121055.1 Paracoccaceae bacterium
AAGCCCTGGAAGGTCGCCATCACCGCGATCATGCGCAAGCTCATCGTGCTCGCTACCGCCCTGATCCGCGACGACCGGAAATGGGCCGAAATCACCCCTTGATCAGAACGGATACTACTGACGCTCGACAACATCATAGTACCGCCATCACTTCATCGCTGATCTCGAAGTTGGCGGTGACGTTCTGCACGTCGTCGTCATCTTCCAGCGCCTCGATCAGCTTCATCAGTTTCTGGGCGCCCTCGAGGTCAAGATCGGTGGTCGTGCCGGGCTTCCACACCAGCCGGGTGGTTTCGGACTCGCCCAAGGCCTCTTCCAGCGCCGACGCCACGGCAGCCAGGTCGGTGGCCGCGCACCAGATAACATGGCCATCCTCGGTGCTTTCCACATCCTCGGCGCCGGCCTCTATGGCTGCTTCCAGGACGGTTTCCGTGTCGCCCACCGTGGCGGGATAGACGATCTGGCCCCTGCGCTCGAACATGAAGGCGACCGAGCCGGTTTCCCCGAGGTTGCCGCCATGCTTGCCGAAGGTCGAGCGCACGTTGGAGGCGGTGCGGTTGCGGTTGTCGGTCATCGCCTCGACGATGATGGCGACGCCGCCGGGGCCATAGCCCTCATAGCGGATCTCCTCGTAGGTCTCGGCATCGCCACCCTGCGACTTCTTGATGGCCCGCTCGATCACGTCCTTGGGGACCGAGTTCGCCTTGGCCTCCTTCACCGCCAGCCGCAGGCGCGGGTTCTTGTCGGGGTCCGGATCGCCCATCTTGGCCGCGACCGTGATCTCCTTGGACAGCTTGGAAAACAGCTTTGAGCGGGCCGCATCCTGCCGCCCCTTGCGGTGCTGGATGTTGGCCCATTTGGAATGCCCGGCCATGGTGGTCTCCGCAATTGTCTGCGGGGGCTATAGGTCAGCCCCCCGCGCCCCTGCAACCCCGCCGATCAGCGCCAGCGCTCCTGCCCCGTCAGCCGCAACAGGATCACCGCCGCCACGGCCAGGAGCAGGATCGCGCCGGCGCCGTAGAGCAGGCCCACCGGGTCCTCCTCCTTGCCCTGCATCACCAGAAGCCGCGCCAGCGCCGTGACCGCGATGAAGATGGGAAAGACGAAGGTCTTGCCATGACCGGCGTAGAACACCGCCGCCATGGCGATCACCTCGGCATAGAGGAACAGCAGAAGGATCGTCGCAAGGTCGACCTCGGCCGTCAGAACGACCGCGTGGATCTCCACCCCGGCGGCGTAAAGGGTCAGCAGCGCGACGGAAATCAGCATGAGCCTCTGGCCCAGGCGCATCGCGCCCACGACCAGCTTCGCCTCGACGGCGTCGGGTTTTGGCACCGCCCGTTCGTCGGGCACCTCTGGCTTGGTGGCGGGCTCGTTCATCGCCTGTCAGATAACCACGCGGCGGTGCGACACAACCTCCCCGCCGCGCGGCAGGGCTCAGATCACCACGACCTGCGTGCCCACCCGGCACCGCTCGAACAGGTACTCCACATGGTGGTTGAACAGACCGAAGCAGCCGTTGGAGGCCATCCGGCCCACCTTGGCGGGGTTGTCGATCCCGTGGATGCGATAGAACTGCCAGCTGAGGTTCATGGCCCGGGTGCCCATGGGGTTGTCGGGGCCGGGCTCGACGCGCTCGGGCAGGCTGGGATCGCGCTCGCGCATGTTGGGGGTGGGGATCCACACCGGATAGCGGCGCATCAGCGTGATCTCGGTGCGGCCGCGGCGCGTGAACTCCTCGGTCATGGGCACCGAGGTGGGATAGACCAGATAGGTCTGCTCGTCCTCTGACCAGAAATGCAGGGCCCGCGAGGAGACGTCGCACAGGATGGCGCCGTTGCGCAGATGATCGAAATGATCCTGCCAGCGCACGGTGCGGAAGGACTGGGTGTTGCGGCGCACGTTGGGCTGCGCGTCCAGATCTGCCTCGCGCTCGATCTCGCCGGTGAGGGCCAGCGCCGGCGCGGCAAGGCCCGATCCAGCCATGGCAGAGCCGAGCAGCAGCAGTCGGCGACGGGACAGGGCGGGCGAATACATGGAAGACCTCTCGGACATTCAGAAACTTGCATTCCATATGCCCTGCAGGGGTGCCTAACGCAACCCGGCCACACACCGGCTTGGTAAAATCCCCGTGCACCCAGAGGTTGGACGGCGTTTTGCAGGCAGCTCACCCGCGGTGGAAGACACCCTCGTAGATCGGCGTCAGCGTCTCCACATCGAACAGCGAGGACACCGAGGTGCCCGACCAGATGTTCAGGATCGCCTGCGCCATCATCGGGGCGGTGGGCAGGATGCGGATGTTGGGGGCGCTGCGGACCGCATCGGTGGGGGCGATGGAGTCGGTCAGCACGAGGCTTTTCAGCGCCGAGCCGGCGATGCGCTCCACCGCCGGCCCCGACATCACGCCATGGGTGATGTAGGCGTGCACCTCCTTGGCGCCTTCGTTCATCAGCAGGTCCACCGCCTTCACCAGCGTGCCGGCGGTGTCGCAGATGTCGTCCACCATCACGCAGATGCGCCCCGCGACCTCGCCGATCACGGTCATGTCGGCGATCTCGCCCGGGCTGGTGCGGCGCTTGTCCACGATCGCCAGCCCCGAATCGATCCGCTTGGCCAGTTCGCGCGCCCGCCCCACGCCGCCCACGTCGGGCGAGACCACGATCACCTCGTCCATCCGCCCCCGGAACTGGTGCAGCACATCGAGCGCGAAGGCGGGCGCGGCATAGAGGTTGTCCACGGGAATGTCGAAGAACCCCTGGATCTGGCCCGCATGCAGGTCCAGCGTCAGCACCCGCTCGATCCCCGCCTCCACGATCAGGTTGGCCACCAGCTTGGCCGAGATCGGCGTGCGCGCACGGCTCCGCCGGTCCTGCCGGGCATAGCCGAAATAGGGAATCACCGCGGTGATCCGCGCGGCCGACGACCGCTTCAGCGCGTCGGCGATGATCAGCAACTCCATCAGGTTGTCGTTCGCGGGGTTCGAGGTCGACTGCAGGATGAACATGTCCTCGCCGCGGACATTCTCGAACACCTCGACGAAGATCTCCTGGTCGTTGAAGCGTTCCACCCGCGCGTTCACGAGGTTCACCGGCGCGCCGCGGTGCAGCGACATGCGCCGCGCGATGGCCTGCGCGAGCGGTCGGTTGGCATTGCCGGCGATCAGCTTCGGCTCGGTCATGGCGGGCATCGCGGGGTCCTGGTCTGGTGGCAGCGTTGACACCGCTATCCACACCGCTAGCGTCGCGCAACCCGAAGACCGGCCGAACGGAGGGTGCAATGGCCCGGATCGACTATTTCCTCAGCCCGATCTCGCCCTGGGTGTATCTGGCCGGGCGCCGTCCCTTCGACATCGCCGCGCGCCACGGCGCCGAGATGGTGCTGCGCCCGCTCGACGTGCGCGCGCTGATGGCGCGTACCGGCGGCACCGCGCTGCCCGACCGGCACGAGAGTCGCAAGTCCTGGCGCCTGCAGGAACTCGCCCGCTGGTCGGCGCGGCTGGAGATGCCCATCACCCTGCACCCGCGGCATTTCCCGACCAACACCGCGCCCGCGTCCTACGCCATCATCGCCGCGCAATCGGCGGGGGGCGGGGACCTCGCGGCCCTCGTCACCGGCCTCAGCCGCGCGATCTGGGCCGAGGAGCGCGACATCGCCGAGGATGGCGTGATCCGCGACTGCCTCTCGGCCGCGGGCTTCGACCCGGCCCTGACCGACCGCGGCCTCCTGACGGGGGCCGAGACCTACGCCTCCAACATGGAGGCCGCCCTGGGCGCCGGCGTCTTCGGCGTGCCGAGCTGGGTGGTGGGCGATCAGGTGTTCTGGGGCCAGGACCGGCTCGATTTCCTGGACGCCCATCTGGCGGGCTGAGGCGCCCTTACTCCCCCATCGCCGCCAGGAACCCGTCCACATCCGCGGCCGTGGTGGACCACGAACACACCAGCCGGCAGCTCACCGGCTCCTCGCCCGGCCCCTCCAGCGACTGGTCGAACGGCCACAGGTAATAGCGCGCGCCCGCGGCCTGCAGCCGGCGGTGCACGGCGCGGGGGAAGCGGGCGAAGACCATGTTGGCCTCGGTGGGGTGCAGCAGCCCGGCATCTGGCCGCGCCGCCAGCCCCTCGGCCAGCCGCCGTGCCATGGCGTTGGCCTGGGTCGCCAGCCGCAGCCAGCGGTCCTCCTCCAGATACGCGTCCATCTGCGCGGCCAGATAGCGGTATTTGGAGAACAGATGGCCCCCGCGCTTGCGCCGCAGTTCGAACTCCCAGGCCTTCGCGGGGTCGAACAGGATCACCGCCTCCACCCCCATCAGCCCGTTCTTGGTCCCGCCGAAGCTCAGTGCCTGCACGCCCGACTTCCAGGTCATCTCGGCGGGGCTCGCGTTGGAGGCCACCAGCGCATTGGCGAACCGCGCCCCGTCCATGTGCACCGGCAACCCATGGGCCCGTGCGATGCCGGCCAGTTCGGCCACCTGATCGACGCTGTGGACCGTCCCGGTCTCGGTCACGTTGGTCAGCGTCACCATGCCCCGCTGGACATTGTGCACCCCCGCCCGCCCCGTGAACCGGATCGCGCGGTCCAGCGCCACCGGGTCCATCCGCCCGTGCGGGCCATCCACCAGCACCAGCTTCGCGCCGCCGGTGTAGAACTCGGGCGCGCCGCACTCGTCCTCCTCCACATGGGCGGTGCGGTGGCAGTAGACCGCGCCCCAGGGCGGGCACAGGCACGCCAGCGCCAGCGCATTGGCCGCCGTGCCCGTGGCTACGAGGTAGACCGCGGCCTCCGGCGCCTCGAACACCTCGCGCAGCCGGTCGCGGACCCGCAGCGTCAACGGGTCGGACCCGTAACCGCCCGCGTATCCCTCATTGGCGCGGGCCAACGCGGCCAGAACCTCGGCCGGCACGCCCGAGCCGTTGTCGGAGGCGAAATGCATCAGCTGTCCTCTGCGATGATATGGTCTTCCCACTCGTCCTCGGGCACCTCGAATTCCGGCACCGTCCAGCCGCGCACCGAGATGCCGGCCTCATGCACGCTCTCGGGGTCGCCCGAGACGAGCGGATGCCAGGGCGCAAGCCTGCGGCCTTCGTGCAGCACCCGGTAGGCGCAGGTCGGCGGCATCCAGTAGCCGATCTCGCCGATGTTCTTCGGCGTCAGCACCACGCATTCCGGCACCAGCTGCTTGCGGATGGCATAGTTGCCACATCGGCAGCTCTCTCCGTCCAGCAGCCGGCAGGCGATGCGGGTGTGGGCGACCTCGCCCGTGTCGGCGTCCTCCAGCTTGTTCAGGCAACACCGCCCGCAGCCATCGCACAGCGCCTCCCACTCCGCGGGCGTCAGGCGGTGCAGCGGAAACCGCTCCCAGAAGCGCGGACGCAACCGGTCGCGCGACTGGGTGGCAGGCATCTGGGCCGAGCGGGCGCGGCGGCGGGGCATTGGCCCGGAGGATGGGGGGGATGGGGGCATGGCGGAATGCGTTACAGTGCCGCGAGGATGTCGCGGGCCCGCGCGCAGTCGGCGTCCATCTGCGCCACCAGCGCCGGCAGCCCGTCGAAGCGGATCTCGGGGCGCAGGAACTCCACCAGCCCCACCGACAGATGCGCGTCATAGAGATCGCCGGCGAAGTCGAAGATCGTCGTCTCGATCATCGGCTGCGGCGTCTCGAACATCGGCCGGATGCCCAGCGAGGCCGCCCCGTGGTAACTCCCCCGGTGCGGCCCAGACAGCACCTCCACCAGCACCGCATAGACGCCGAAGCGCGGCGGGTGCAGCCCCTCCAGCCCCATGTTGGCGGTGGGATAGCCCAGTTCGCGCCCGCGCTTGTCGCCGTGCCGCACCGGGCCCTCGATCCGATGCCAGTGGCCCAGCATCGCCGCGGCCTCCCGCGGGCGGCCTGCGCTCAGCGCGTCGCGGATGGCGGTGGAGGACACGCGGCCGTCCGTCCCCTCGACCACCTCGGCCACCGTCACGCCGAACCCCATCTGCGCGCCGAAGCCCTGCAGGCTCGCCGCCGTCCCCGTCCGGCCCTTGCCGAAGCAGAAATCCGGCCCCACCACCACATGGCGCACGCCCAGCCCCTCGGACAGAACCTCGCGCGCGAAGGCCTCCGCCGTCAGCCCCGACAGCCGTGCGTCGAAGGGCAGCTCATACAGCCGCTCCACCCCCAGCTTCTCAAGCCGGTGGGCGCGCGCCTCGGTGTTCATCAGGCGAAAGGGCGGGGCGTCGGGCCGGAAGAACTCGCGCGGATGCGGCTCGAAGGTCAGCACGCCCAGCGGGGCATCCGCCACGTCCCGGGCCCGGTCGATCACCGCCCGGTGGCCCAGATGCACCCCGTCGAAATTGCCGATGGCGAGGGTGGCGCCGCGGTCGCCCGCCGCCAGCCCGGTCCAGCCCTTCAGCGTTCGCATGGCCCCCCTCGGGCGGGGGCAACACCCGCCGGATCAGTCGAACTTGCGGCTCGGCGCCAGAACCACGGCCTCGCCCTTGAGGACGACCGTATCGCCCACGCTACAGCGGGTTTCAAGGGTGACCCGGCGCTTGGCGTGGTTGATGTCGGTGACGGTGACCGTTGCCACCACCGTGTCGCCGGGCCGCACCGGCGCCATGAATTTCAGCGACTGGCCCAGATAGACGGTGCCATGCCCCGGAAGCTGTTCCCCGATCACCGCCGAGATCAGCCCCGCCGTCAGCATGCCATGCGCGATCCGCCCCTCGAAGATCGTGTCCTGCGCGTAGGAGTCGTCGAGGTGCACCGGGTTCCGGTCGGTCGACACCTCGGCGAACAGCTCGATGTCGCGGTCCGTCACCTGCTTGCGCAGATGGCGCGACATGCCGATCTCGATGTCCTCGATGCAGATCGTGCCACGCGGCAGGTTGTCGTTCATCGCGGCGTCCAGCATGGGCTCTCCCCCGGGGTTCATGTTGCGTTGCAGCATAGGCGAGAACCCGGGGCCGCGCAAGCTGTCGGCGCAAGGAAATTTCCGTCAGGGGTTCAATAGAGCAAATTTGTTGCCGAGCCTTTGAGGTCCCATGGCGGGCCACGGCGCCGGGGACCGGCGCCGCGCGGGGACATGCCCTCACTCGGCCGGAACGGCCACGGGCGCCCTGGGGCGTCCGAAGTGCCGGCGGTTGAGGTGCAGCAGCAGCCACACCATCGCCGCCTGCGACGCCAGCGCCACCGCCGTGATCGCCCAGAACACCGGGCCGAACTTCTCCACCAGCCCCGCGGCCACCAACCCCTGGTTGAGCCAGAAATGAATCATCACCGCAAAGCCCACCCCGGGGCAGACCAGCGCATAGGCGCCGGGCGAATTCTCGGCCCCGAACAGGAACCGCGCCGCATAGCCCATGCGCGCCAGGATCAGCAGCCCGAACAGCCCGAACAGCACCTGCACCGACAGAAGCCGCGTCAGCCACAGCAGCGTGTCTGCCGCGCCACCGCCTGCGCCCAGATGCACCTCCAGCCCGTGGCCCTGCCGCAGCGTCAGGATGCCCAGCACCGTCAGCAGCGGGATCACGATCATCAGCGTGGGCGCGGTCTCGACCGAGGCGCCATGCTCCAGCATCGCCCGCAGCCCCAGCACCAGCGCCACCGCCGCGATCAGCCCCGCCGTCACCAGAAAGAAGGTCGACAGCACCAGCCCCGTCGCCGCCGTCGCCGGCACGCCCGACAGCGCCGCGGGCGCTGCCAGCCCCACCCCCACCATGGCGAAGGCAAAGGCCGGCAGGATCTGTCCGAACGAGTTGTTGGCCGCGCATTTGAAGCCGCCCTGCACCAGCACCCGGCCCAGGAACCGCCCCATCAGCCACAGCGCCAGCCCGCCCAGCCCCAGGAACACCAGCATCGCCACGGGGAAGAGATACTCGACCACCCCCCACAGCCCCGGCACGAACACGAGCCCCAGCACGAAACCCACATTCACCGCCATCGCCAGCGCCAGTGGCAGCGCCAGAAGCTGCGTCTCGGCGTTGGAAGCGCGGAAGGCCGCATAGGCCTCGCTCCGCGTCCAAGCCCGCAGCGCGCCCAGGTTCCACACAAGGCTGCGCAGGCTGAGGACGGCGAAGCCCGCGATCCCCAACAGCGCCGCCGCGATCATCCCCCGCAGGGCGGCATCGCCGCCTGCGAACGCCGCGGCGATGTCCTCGAACACCGGCACCGGCTGGCCCGGGTGCGGCACCCAGAACATCAGCCACATGAAGAACGACACCGCCAATCCCCCCGCGCCCAGCGCGGCGAGGAAGTAGAGCGGCGAGTAGCTGTCGGCGGGTCTGGACAGGGTGGGCTGCATGGGATCGCTCCTCATATTCACGATTACGAATGCGTATATGTGAATATGTGGGCTCCCGTCAAGCCCGCCGCGCCTTGCATC
>SKMM01000179.1 GCA_007121055.1 Paracoccaceae bacterium
GCCCCCCGCCCGGGCCGCGCGCAGCCGCCGCTTCGGACCCGATGGGGGGACTGTGGCGGATGTTGCGCGCAGCCGGGGTGCACATCCGGGCCAGGGGCCCTATGTTGGCAGCCCATGAAACGACGTATGCTGATTGCGGGCGGCGCGCTGGCCGGGCTTGCGGGAGCCGGCTGGGCACTGCGCGGCCATGCGGTGGCGGCGGTGGACCGCAGCCTCAACCGCTTTGCCCTCGACCCTGACGCGCCGCAGCCGGATGCCGAGGACCTGGCGCTGCACCGGGCCCTGTTCATCGCCGATCTGCACGCCGACAGCCTGAAATGGGACCGCGACCTGCTGAGCCGGTCCGATTACGGCCATGCCGACCTGCCGCGGCTGCAGGCCGGCAACACCGCGCTGCAGGTCTTTGCCATGGTCACCCACAGCCCGGTGAACCTGCCCTGGCGCGACTGTCTCAGCGCCTCGGACCCCAACCACGCCGCCTGGCTCGCCGCCCTGCAGGGCCGGCCCGTGCGCACCACCCGCGGCCGGGCCTATTTCCAGATGGACCTGTTCTGGGACACCGTGCTGCGCTCGCAGGACCATGACGGCCCCGAGCTGCGCCCGATCCTCAACGCCTCGGAACTGCTGGCGCTGATCGAGGCCCGCGCCACCGGGGACACGGCCATCGGCGGGCTGCTCGGGCTGGAGGGCGGCCACTGGATCGGCCTCTACCGCTCCGAGCCCGGCGTGATCGAGGCCGAGGTGCAGGCGCTCCATGACCGCGGCCTGCGCGTGTTCGCCCCCGTCCACCGCTTCGACAACCCGCTCTGCGGCTCCTCCGAGGGCTGCCGGCGCTACGGCCTGACCCCGGTGGGCCGCCGCGCCCTGCGCGAGGCCGAGGCGGCCGGCATGGTCATCGACCTCGCCCATGCCTCGGAGGAGGCGATTCGCGAGGCCGCGGAGATGCTGCGCGAACCCTTCATCGTCTCCCACACCGGCGTGCGCGCGGTCTGCGAGGCGCCCTGCCGCCCCGACCGCAACCTGTCCGAGGACGCGCTGCGCGCGGTGCTCGATTCGGGCGGCGTGGTGGGGATCGGCTACTGGGCCCATGCGGTGGGCGCAGGCGTGCACAACATCCCCCGCGTCATGGCCCATGTGATGGAGATGGCCGACAAGCGCGGCCTCGACCCGTCGGCCCATGTCGCGCTGGGCTCGGATTTCGACGGCTCGGTGGCCACCCAGATCTCGGCCGACGAGCTGGCGGTGCTGACGGCGCTGCTGCGCCGCGCCGGGGGGGGCTTCGACGAACAGGCGATTCCCCGGATCATGGGCCGCAACGTCTGCCGGCTGTTCGCCACCCGCCTGCCCGGCGGCAGCCCCACGATGGCCGAACGGGTCGAGGGCGCTCTGGCCGCGGGCTTCGCCTGACGCCCGACCCTGCGCCCGGCCCGACAGGGCCTCAGTGCGACATCATCACCGGCAGCTTCGCCTCGGTGAGGATGTCGCGCGTGACGCCCCCCCACAGATCCTCGGAAAACTTGGAGTGCTCGTAGGCGCCCATCACCAGCATGTCCGCGCCCACGGCCCCGGCGGTCTCCAGCAGCACCCGGTCGATGCGCCGCCCGGCCTGCCGGTGCTCGCGCGCCACGTCGAAGCCGTGCCGCTCCAGCAGCGCCATCACGTCGACCACCTCGGCCGCCCCCGACCCCGGCGCGCCGCCCACGGTCACCAGCGTCACCCGCTCGACCCCGCCCAGCAGCTGCACCAGATCGCCCAGCGCCCGCGTCGCCGCCCGCTTGCCGTCCCAGGCCACGGCGACATGCCCCGGCACCCCGCCGGCATGGTCGTCGGGCACCGTGATCACCGGCCGCCCGCTGCGCAGCGCCACCACGTCGGGGCGCACCTCGGCATGCTCGCGCCCGACCTCGGCCGCATGCCGCGTCATCACCACCAGATCATGCGCCCGCGCCCGCACCGGCAGGCTGACCGTCTCCATCTCGTGCAGATCGACGAAGCTCGCGGCCGCAGGGTCCCCCGCCGCCGCCACGCGCGCCTCGAAATCGGCCTTGGCCTTCAGCGCCGCCTCGTCCTCGCGCCCGCTGAGCATGGTCGCCGTTCCCCGGCTGAGGAACGCACGGTGGCGGCTCTCCAGCGGGATCGGCCCGTGCCACAGCATTCCGGTGACATGGGCCCCATGCCGGCGCTGCAACTTCAGCGCGAAGTCCAGCGCACTGCAACTGGCCGGGTCGCCCGAAAAGGCGGCCAGGATGGACCTGAGCGGCATGCGTGCGATCCTCCCCCCTCGCAAGCGCCACCCGCGCGCGGCGGGCGGCCCTCCAGTGCTGGCACGGGACCCCGCCGCGCACAAGCCCCGCGGCGCCTTCCCGCACCTCCCAACATGACCCGCAGCTTGCTCCGGACAAGAATCCGTCGCCCCGGCCGTATTCCGCCTCATGAAATAATTTTGCAGCAACGATGTTGCGTCCGGCCGGGACATGGCATAGCAAACTTGCCCGGAGCTCAGAAAAGACAACCCAGGGAGGACACGACCCATGCCCAGCCGCTTCACCCGCCGCGCCGCCCTCGGCGTTGCCGCCGCCGCAGCCCTGTCCACCGCCCTGCCCGCCCCCGCGCTGGCCGACTGGCAGCCCTCGCGCCCGGTCGAGATGGTGATCATGGCCGGCCAGGGCGGCGGCGCCGACCGGCTGGCGCGCCTGTTCCAGTCGATCATCCAGCAGGAAGGCCTGTCGCGCCTGCCCTTCATGCCCGTGAACAAGGGTGGCGGCTCGGGCGCCGAGGCGCTGCGCTACCTCAAGGACAACGAGGGCAACCCCCACATCATCATGGCGACGCTGAACAGCTTCTTCACGACGCCGCTGCAGACCGATCTCGGGGTGGACATCGAGGAGTTCACACCGCTGGCCCGCATGGCCGTGGACACCTTCGCGCTGTGGGTCCATGTCGACAGCGGCATCGAGACGCTGGAGGACTACATCGCGGCGGTGAACGCCGCCGAGGGCTCCTGGCGGATGGGCGGCACCGGCTCGGGCCAGGAGGACAGCCTGGTCACCGCGCTCCTGGAGGCCGAATTCGGCATCACCCACACCTATGTGCCCATGGGCGGCGGCGGCGACGTGGCCACCGCGCTGGTGGGCGGCCACATCGATTCGACCGTCAACAACCCCTCCGAGGCCATGAGCTTCTGGCAGGCCGGCCGCGTGCGCCCCATCGCCGTCTTCACCGACGAGCGCATCGAGGCGATGGCCGACATCCCCACCTTCGCGGAACTCGGCCATCCCATCGAATACTACATGCAGCGCAGCTTCGTGGCGCCGGGCGGCCTGACCGAAGAGCAGCAGTCCTACTACATCGAACTGCTGCGCGCGCTGAACGAGACCGAGGCCTGGCAGAACTACGCCCGCGAACAGGCGCTGTTCACCGACTTCCTCTACGGCGACGACCTGATGGCCTATTTCATCGAACAGCGCGAGCTGCACGCCCAGATCCTCGCCTCCATGGACGACCCGTCCTGACGCGTCCCGATCCCGCCCCGGTGCCGGTCCCAGACCGGCCCGGCACCGCGACGGGGGCCCCCGCGCCGTCCCCCTGACGGCCCGCCCCCGGGACCCTTCCGCTGCGGGCGTGGCGCCAGCCGCGCCCGCAGTCTCATGCCGCCCGTCCACACCCCGCCCCAGCCAGGAACCTCCCCATGCTCAAGGCCCTCCTGAAAGCCGAAAGCCTCATCGCCCTCGGGCTGATGGGTCTGTCCGTCTATTTCATGTGGCACGCCATCGAGCGGCCGATCGGCTGGGACGGCGCCCGCGGCCCCGGCGGCGGCGCCTTCCCGTTCTGGCTGTCGCTGATCATGCTAGGGGCCTCCACTGCGATCCTGATCCGCGCCGTACGCACCGAGTTGCGGGTGCCCGACCTCAAGCCCTTCTTCGAGCCCGGCATGATCGGCCCCGTCGCCGCCGTCACGCTGGCGCTGACCATCACCATCGCGCTGATGTCCTGGCTCGGCACCTATGTCGCGATCCCCCTCTTCATGCTGTGGTACCTGCGCGTCTTCGGCCGCAACTCGTGGAAGGTGACGATCCCGCTCGTGCTCGGCACCCCGGTGGTGCTGTTCTTCTTCTTCGAGGTGGCGCTCCTGATCCTGCTGCCCAAGGGCATCACCGAGCCGCTGTTCTTCCCCCTCTACGCCATGTTCTTCTGAGGGGCGCGCGCCATGGAAGTTCTCTCCCTCCTCGCGCAGGGCTTCGGCACCTCGCTCCTGCCGCTCAACATCGGCATCGTCATCGTCGGCGTCACGCTGGGGCTGTTCATCGGCGCCATGCCCGGCCTCGGCTCCGTGAACGGCGTGGCCATCGTGCTGCCCCTGACCTTCATCGTGCCCCCCGCCTCGGCCATCATCTTCCTCGCCGCGCTCTATTACGGCGCGATGTACGGCGGCGCCGTCAGCTCGATCCTGCTCGGCATCCCCGGCTCCTCCACGGCCGTCGCCACCACCTTCGACGGCCGGCCCATGGCGCAGCAGGGCAAGGCGGGCCTCGCCCTCATCGCCGCCGCGGTCGCTTCCTTCATCGGCGGCACCATCTCGGTGATCCTGTTCACCGCCTTCGCCGTGCCGCTCGCGGAACTCGCGCTCCGATTCGGGCCGGCCGAGAACTTCGCCCTGGTCCTGCTCGCCTTCACCACCTTCGTGGGCCTCGGCGGCGACGATGCGATGAAGACCATCGCCATGATCTGCCTCGGCCTCGTCCTCTCCACCGTCGGGCTGGACATGATCTCGGGCCAGCCGCGGCTGATCTTCTTCGACATGCCCGGCTTCTTCGCCGGCATCTCGTTCCTGGTGCTCGCCATCGGCGTCTACGGCATCGGCGAGGTCCTCTGGACGCTCGAGAAATCCCGCGTCGCCCCCACCGTGACCCCGGCCAGGGTCACCTGGTCCGAGATGCGCGCGGGCTTCGCCGCCGCCGGCCGGACCTGGAAGACGATGGGCACCGGCTCGGTCATGGGCTTCTTCGTGGGCATGCTGCCCGCCGCCGGGGCCACGCCCGCCTCGCTGATGGCCTACGGCATCGCCAAATCCACCTCGCGCCAGCCCGAAACCTTCGGCAAGGGCAATGTCGAGGGGGTGGTGGCGCCCGAGACCGCCAACAACGCCGCCTCCACCGGCTCGCTGCTGCCGATGCTGTCGCTGGGCATCCCGGGCTCGCCCACCACGGCGCTCCTGCTGGGCGGCATGGTGATGTGGGGCCTGACCCCGGGGCCGATGCTGTTCATCGAGCAGGCGGATTTCGTCTGGGGCCTGATCTCGTCGCTCTACACCGCCAACCTTGCCGCGGTGCTGATCAACCTCGCGCTGATCCCGGTCTTCGTCTGGGCGCTGCGGATGCCGTTTTCCGTGCTCTGCACGCTCGTGCTGGTGCTCTGCATCGTCGGCGGCTTCGCGCCGGATCAGCGGATGCACGACGTCTGGCTGATCCTGGTCTTCGGCGTAGTGGGTTACATCCTGCGCAAGGCCGACTACCCGCTCGCCCCCCTCGTCCTCGCCCTCGTCCTCGGCCCGGTGATGGAGCGCAGCTTCCGCCAGGCCCTGATCGCGGCCCAGGGCGACCCGACCACCTTCGTGACCCGGCCGCTGTCGGCCACCTTCATCGCGCTGGCGGTACTGTTCTTCCTGCTCCCTGTGTTCATGAAGCTCTGGCAACGGCGCAAGGGGTCGCACCCGGCGTGAACCTGCGCTAAAGACCCCGCCGTCCCGCCCAAAAGGAGACCGAACGACCATGCCGGATACCCTGAAGGCCCTGCTGGCCGCCCATCCCGCCGACGCGCCCGCCCTGGGCGCCCCCGACCGCCCCTGGCTCAGCCACGGGGGCCTGCGCGACCTCGCGGACCGCACGGCCACCAGCCTGCACGGGGCCGGCGTCGGACGGGCTGACCGGGTCGCCATCGTGCTGCCCAACGGGCCCGAGATGGCCGCAGCCTTCGTGACGGTCGCCCAGTCCGCCGTCACCGCCCCGCTCAACCCGGCCTACCGGGTGGACGAGTTCGACTTCTACCTCGAGGACCTGAAGGCCAAGGCCATCATCCTGCCCGCGGGCTACGACGGCCCCGCGCTGGAAGCCGCCCAGCGCCACAACCTCGTCATCCTGCGCCTCAGCTTCGACCCCGCCGCCCCGGCCGGCGATTTCACGCTCAAGGCCGAGGGCACCACCGGCGCCACGCCCGACACCGCCCCGGCGGGCGCGGATGACATCGCGCTGATCCTCCACACCTCCGGCACCACCTCGCGCCCCAAGATCGTGCCGCTCCTGCAGCGCAACGTGGCGGCCTCGGCCGGCCACATCGCCAAGGCGCTGGCGCTGACCCCGCAGGACCGCTGCCTGAACGTCATGCCGCTCTTCCACATCCACGGGCTGCTGGCGGCGATCTCCTCCAGCCTCTCGGCCGGCGCCTCCATCTGGTGCGCCTCCGGCTTCGACGCGCTGAAGTTCTTCGGCTGGCTCGATACGGCGAAACCGACTTGGTACACCGCCGTGCCGACCATGCATCAGGCGATCCTGTCGCGCGCCTCGCGCAATGCCGAGATCCTCGGCCGCACCAACCTGCGCCTGATCCGCTCCTCCTCGGCCTCGCTGCCGCCGCAGGTCATGGTCGCGCTGGCGGAAACCTTCAACGCGCCCGTCATCGAGAGCTACGGCATGACCGAGGCCTCCCACCAGATGGCCTCCAACCCGCTGCCGCCCCGCGCGCAGAAACCCGGCTCGGTCGGCGTCGCGGCGGGCCCCGAGGTCCGCGTCGCGCACGAGACCGAAGACCACCTCCTGCCCATGGACGCCACCGGCGAGGTCGTCATCTCCGGCCCCAACGTCACCCCGGGCTATGAGGGCAACCCCGACGCCAACCGCAAGAGCTTCTTCGAGGCCGACGGCAAGCGCTGGTTCCGCACCGGCGACCAGGGGGCGTTCGACGCCGAGGGCTATCTGAACCTCACCGGCCGCCTGAAGGAGATCATCAACCGCGGCGGCGAAAAGGTCAGCCCGCTCGAGGTCGACGCCGTCCTCATGGACCACCCCGCCGTGGCCCAGGTCGTCACCTTCGCCATCCCCCACCCGAAACTCGGGGAAGAAGTCGGCGCCGCGGTCGTCCTGCGCGAGGGCCACGAGGCGACCGACCGCGAGATCCGCGACTTCGCCGCCGGCCGGCTCGCGGACTTCAAGGTCCCCCGCAAGGTCGTCCTCCTCGACGAGATCCCCAAGGGCGCCACCGGCAAGCTCCAGCGCATCGGGCTCGCCGAGAAGCTCGGCCTGGTGGAGAAGGCGTGACCCCATGAAGATCTGCATTTTCGGCGCCGGCGCCATCGGCGGCTACATGGGCGCGAAACTCGCCAAGGCCGGCGCCGACGTCAGCCTCGTCGCCCGCGGCCCCCACCTTGCCGCCATGCGCGACAAGGGCCTGACCCTGATCGAGGAGGACGGCACCTTCACCGTCCCCGTCACCGCCTCCGAAGACCCCGCCGAGCTCGGGCCGCAGGATTACGTCATCGTCACCCTCAAGGCCCACTCCGTCCCCCCCGTGGTGGACAGGATGCAGCCCCTGATCGGGGACGACACCACCATCGTCTCCGGCGTCAACGGCGTGCCCTGGTGGTATTTCTACGGCCTCGACGGCCCGCTCGCGAACACCCGCCTCGAAAGCGTCGACCCCGGCGCAAAACAGTGGGACGGCCTCAAGCCCGAGCGCGTGCTGGGCTGCGTCGTCTACCCCGCCGCCGAGGTCCCTGAGCCCGGCACCGTCCGCCACATCGAGGGCAACCGCTTCTCCCTCGGCGAGCCCACCGGCGAGAAGTCCGAGCGCGCCAAACGCCTCTCCGAAGCGCTCAACTCGGTCGGCCTCAAGGCCCCCGTCCGCCCCCGCATCCGCGACGAGATCTGGGTGAAACTCTGGGGCAACCTCTCCTTCAACCCCATCTCGGCCCTGACCCACGCCACCCTCGACGTGCTCTGCACCGACGAAGGCACCCGCAAGGTCGCCCGCGACATGATGGTGGAGGCCCAGACGATCGCGGAAAAACTCGGCGTGAAATTCCCCATCGACGTCGACCGCCGCATCGACGGCGGTGCTGCCGTGGGCGCGCACCGCACCTCCATGCTGCAGGACCTCACCGCGGGCCGGCCCATGGAGATCGACGCGCTGGTGACCTCGGTGCAGGAGCTCGGCCGCCTGACCGAGATCCCCACCCCCACCATCGACACGGTGCTCGCCCTCATCCGCCTGCGCGCCCGCACCGCCGGCCTCTACGGCTGAGCGGCGGGCGCTCCGGCCCCCCGACC
>SKMM01000246.1 GCA_007121055.1 Paracoccaceae bacterium
CCACCAGCCCCGCCCGCCGCAGCTTCACGAACAACTGTTCCAGATAGGCCTGCGAGACATTCTGCCGCCGGGACACCTCCGCCAGCGACACCAGCGCCCCCTCCGGCGCCTCGGCCAGGTCCACCAGCGCCACCATCGCATAACGCCCCTTCGTCGACAGCTTCATCGCCCGCCCTCCAGGCTCGCGGCACCCCCGCTGCCCCGCTTTCCGCACCGCTCACGTTGACGTGCGACGCATCGCCGCTTACCTGCACTCGCGGGCCGGTCCGACCGCCGGCTTGGAATGGTTCTAGACACGCCCGGGCCTTCGGTCAACGCACAGCCCCCGGCCCCCGCGCGTCGTGCTCAGGAAAGACAGGCCGCACGCATGCCCGAAGTGATCTTTGCCGGCCCCGACGGCCGCCTCGAAGGCCGCTACCACCCCCAGCCCGAACGCGACGCCCCCATCGCCCTGATCCTGCACCCGCACCCGCAGTTCGGCGGCACCATGAACAACCGGGTCGTGTACAACCTGCATTATGCCTTCCACGGGCTTGGCTTCGCGGTGCTGCGGTTCAACTTCCGCGGCGTCGGCCGCAGCCAGGGCGAATACGACCAGGGCATCGGGGAGTTGTCGGACGCGGCCTCCGCCCTCGACTGGCTGCAGGCGCAGAACCAGAACGCGCGGCACTGCTGGGTTGCGGGCTTTTCCTTCGGCGCCTGGATCGGCATGCAGCTTCTGATGCGCCGACCCGACATCTCGGGCTTCATTTCGCTCGCCCCGCCAGCGAACCTCTACGACTTCTCGTTCCTCGCCCCCTGCCCCGCCTCGGGCCTCATCATCAACGGCACCGCCGACCGCGTGGCGCCCCCCAAGGACACCGAAGCTCTGGTCGCCAAGCTGCACGAGCAGAAGGGCATCACCATCACCCACGAACAGATCGAGGGCGCGGGCCATTTCTTCGAGGACCCGCACATGGACCCCACCATGGGCCTCGTCACCTCCTACGTGAAGCGCCGGCTCACCGAAACCACACGCTGAGGCTCACGCGCGCCCGGACAGCGCCCGGCTGACGAGGTCCAGACTGCGCGGCCGATAGGCCGGATTGCGCCGCCACCGATCCACTGTCTCGGGCGCAAGGTCGTCCACGCTGGCTGGCCCCTTGCGGTCGGTCGCGCTGAGCGACAAGAGCCGCTCCAGCGTGCCGGGCGGGGTGGAGCGGTTGCGCAGCGGCGCGTCCGGTGGCGGCAGGCCAGTGTCTGGTGGCAGCCGGTCGAGGTCCAGCGCAAGCCCCGCCGCCACCGCCCCCTCGGCCACCCAGCGCAGCGGGCGGTCCGACAGGGCGGTGCGGTCGCCCCCGCCCCCCACCGCGCCATGCACCCCCGGAAACCACAGCTGCTGATAGTGCGGCGGATCGGCGGGGCGGTCGGCGTTGAGCGCCGCGAGGTTGTCCCACAGCGCAGGCGCGAAGCTGCGCCGGCGCTCGTCCACCGCAACGGCATGGCGCGCAGCCCCCACGCAGGACGTCAGGCAGTAATCGTGGAACCGGTGCGACCGGTTCAGGAGCCGCGCCGGCAGCTCGTAATGCGCCGGCACCCCCAGCGCCCCCACCGTGTCCCACACACCGACATAGACGATCTGCAGCGGCGTCCCCTCCGGATGGCCATTGCGCTGGCGCCAGTCACGCTCCCTGGCGCTGGTGGTCATCTGGGGCGAAACCGCCCACCGGAATTCATGGCTGCGCTCATGGTCGGGCCGGGTCCAGGGCCAGGGCGCGCGGTACCGGGCCAGCGCCTCGGGCACCCGGTGGACCGTCTGCGGCGACGGCAGGCCCGAGGCCCGCAACAGCCCCGCCAGCGACCGCGCCATGAAGGCCCCGCGCGAAAATCCGAACAGATACAGCTTGTCCCCGGGGCGATGCGCGAACACGAGCGCCCGATACGCATCCTCGAGGTTCAGATCGAGGCCCAGCCCGAAGGCCCCGCCCATCCGCCGGTCCAGCCAGCGCGCCACCGCCGTGGAACCGCGCCCAAGCCCCACGCCGGGCACATAGATCACCTGTTGCGGGGTTCCCTCTTGCGTGACCGGCGCCACCGCCTGCGCCAGCCGCACCACATTGGTGGGATGCTGCGCGTCCGAACTGTTCCAGGTTCCGTCGCAGAACACCGCGATGTTGGCCATGCCCTTGTCCCCTTTTCCGCCCGCCCAGCCTAGCGCAGCGCCAGCCCTGCGCCCAGCACGACGTGCGGCATTTGGGTATACTGTCGCATGCCGTCTTTCCTTGCCGCAGCTTTGCCGCTAAGAGGGCTGCAACGACTCAGGATGCGGAGGAACCCATGTCGAAGATCAAGGTGGACAACCCCGTCGTCGAACTCGACGGCGACGAAATGACCCGGATCATCTGGGACTTCATCAAGAAGAAGCTGATCCTGCCCTATCTCGACATCGACCTGAAATACTACGACCTGGGCATCGAGGAACGGGACCGCACCGACGACCAGATCACCGTCGACGCCGCCCACGCCATCAAGCAGTATGGCGTCGGCGTGAAATGCGCCACCATCACGCCCGACGAACAGCGGGTCGAGGAATTCGGCCTCAAGCAGATGTGGCGGTCCCCCAACGGCACCATCCGCAACATCCTCGGCGGCGTGATCTTCCGCGAACCCATCATCTGCCGCAACGTGCCGCGCCTCGTGCCGGGCTGGACCCAGCCCATCGTGGTCGGCCGCCACGCCTTCGGCGATCAGTACCGCGCCACCGACTTCCGCTTCCCCGGCCCCGGCACGCTGACGATCAAGTTCGTGGGCGACGACGGCGAGGTGATCGAGCGCGAGGTCTTCCAGGCCCCCGGCGCCGGCGTCACCATGGCGATGTACAACCTCGACCAGTCGATCATCGACTTCGCCCGGGCGTCCATGAACTACGGGCTGGTGAAGGGCTGGCCGGTGTACCTGTCCACCAAGAACACCATCCTCAAGGCCTATGACGGCCGCTTCAAGGACCTGTTCCAGAAGGTCTACGAGGAGGAGTTCGAGGACAAGTTCAAGAAGGCGGGCATCACCTACGAACACCGCCTGATCGACGACATGGTGGCCTGCGCCATGAAATGGTCGGGCGGCTATGTCTGGGCCTGCAAGAACTATGACGGCGACGTGCAGTCCGACACGGTGGCGCAGGGCTTCGGCTCGCTCGGGCTGATGACCTCGGTCCTGATGACCCCCGACGGTCAGACGGTCGAGGCCGAGGCCGCGCATGGCACCGTCACCCGCCACTACCGCCAGCACCAGGCGGGGCGCGAGACCTCGACGAACTCCATCGCCTCGATCTACGCTTGGACCGGGGGCCTGAAGCACCGCGCCAAGCTCGACGGCAACGACGCGCTGCGGACCTTTGCCGAGACGCTGGAGAAGGTCACCGTGCAGACGGTCGAGGACGGGTTCATGACCAAGGACCTCGCCCTCCTCGTGGGGCCGGACCAGAAATGGCTCACCACCATGGGCTATCTGGAAAAGGTCGACGAATACCTCAACCGCGCGCTCACCAAAGCCGGGGTTTAACGCCGCCGTAACCCGGCCCGCCAATGCTTCCTCCGGCCCAGCCTGGCCGGAGGGGGACGGCCGTGGAAAACCGCATCGACATCGGGATCGTGGTGTCGATCGCGGCGGCGCTGGTGCTGTTCTCGCTGGTGCTGTCGACCGTGGCACTGCGGCGCAATGTAGACCGCGATGCGCGTCGTGGCCTTCTGTGGGTGTTCGCCGCGAATCTTGCCTTCATGCTGGGCACGGGGTCGCTGCTGCTGTCTGCCGCGCTGCCCTTCTGGCGGTCGGCCGGAGGCGAGATCATGGGCGCCCACGTGGGGATTCTGTGCGGATACTGCGCCCTCTCGGCCGGGCTGGGCCGCGCCCCGCCGGTGCGGCTGCTGGCGGGCGTTGCCCTTCTGGCGGTGGGCACGCAGATGCTGGTGGCCGCTGCAACCGATGACGTCCGCACGCTGGTCCTAACCTCCTCCGTCATCAACGGCTGCCTCGGGATCGTGCTGGGTCGCCTTCTTTGGCCGATGGCGCTGCAACTGAGGCGCGAGCATGCGATGCTCGCCACCCTGCCCTTCTGGGCCATCGCCGCCGCCTATATGGCGCGGCTGCCCATCCTTGGCCTTGCACCCGACAGCATGGCGCTGACGGTGGCGACGGTGATCATCACCTTCGTCCTCGCCTTCTCGGCGCTGCAGTGGTGCTTTGCCCTCATCGCCTTCCGCGCGGCCATCCTCAATCGCCGCCTGCAGGCCGAGCGTCTGCGTGCCGAGGAGGCGAGCCGCCTCAAATCCCAGTTCCTCGCGAACATGGGCCACGAGATCCGCCCTCCCCCAGCGGCGTGCTGGGCATGGCGCAGGCCCTCGATGCCCGCATCCGCACACCCGAGGAAGGCGAGATGGTCGCCACCATCCGCGTCAGCGGCGAGACACTGCTGAGCATCCTCAACGACATCCTCGACCTGTCGCGGATCGAGGCTGGCAAACTGGAACTCGCACCCGAACCCTTCCAGCCCGCCGATATCGTGACCCGCGTCGCCCGCCTGTACCGCCTGCGGGCCGAGGAAAAGGGGCTGGGCCTGACCGTCACCACCGGCCCGGGGTTAGAGGACTGGCGCATGGGCGATCCCCACCGAATCGTGCAGGCCCTCAACAACCTGCTGGGCAACGCCATCAAGTTCACCGAGCGCGGGTCGGTGCGGCTCGAGGCCACGCTGGAGCCTGGTACGCCCCCGCGCCTGGGGCTGCGCATCGAGGACACGGGCATCGGCATGACGCCCGAGCAATGCGCCCGGATCTTCGACGAATTCGTGCAGGCGGATGCCGAGATCACCCGCCGCTTCGGCGGCACCGGGCTCGGCATGTCGATCGCGCGCCGGCTGGTACAGCTGATGGGCGGGACGCTCACGCTCGACAGCACGCCGGGGATGGGCACATTGGGGCAGGTCCTGTTGCCTCTATCCGCGGCGATGGCGCGGGACCTGCCGGCCGCACCGTCGGATGGACCCGGGCTCGACGGCCTGCCCACCCTCTATGCCGAGGACACGCGGGCCAACCAGCGTGTCGTGCAGGCCTTCCTCAAGGGCCTCGGCGTCACGCTGCGAATCGTCGAGAACGGCCACGCGGCGGTCACGGCGGTGACCGGCGGGCTGGCCGATGGTCCCGACCCAGCCGGCGGACGGCCCAAAGACTTCGACCTGCTGATGTTCGACGTCTCCATGCCCGAACTCGACGGGCCCGGCGCCCTGCGCGCGATCACGGCCCGCTGCGCCGCGGCCGGTCTGGACGCCCGCCCGCCATCGCGGTCACGGCCAATGTCATGGCCCATCAGATCGCCGGCTACCAGGAGGCCGGCTTCTGCGACCACCTTGCCAAGCCGCTGCGGCGCGATGCGCTGCTGGCGATGGTCGCCGCCCGCGCCCGCCGCCGGCCCGAGGCCCCATCAGCCGAAACTCAGGGCCGGCGGCGCCCGCAGCCACCGTCAACCCGACCGCGACGTAAATCGACCGCACCACCCTCCGGATCAATGGCCGGCGAAGGCGCAGAGGGCGTGGACATCCATGCCCAGCGCCTCGAGCCGGCGGCGGCCGCCGAGGTCGGGCAAGTCCACCACGAAGGCGCAGCCGACCACATCCGCGCCCAGCCGCTCGATCAGCCGGATGCCGGCCTCGGCCGTGCCGCCGGTGGCCAACAGATCGTCCACCAGGAGCACCCGCTGGCCCGCGGCAAGGGCGTCGTCATGCACTTCCATGACGGCCTCGCCGTATTCCAGCGTGTAGTCCTGCGCGATGGTGGTGCCCGGCAGCTTGCCCTTCTTGCGCACCGGCACGAAGCCGGTGCCAAGCTGGTGCGCCACCGCGCCGCCCAGAATGAAGCCCCGCGCCTCCAGCCCCACGACCTTGTCGATGCGCTCGCCGGCATAGGGGTGCAGCAACTGGTCCACCGCCATGCGGAAGCCGCGGGCGTCGGCGAACAGCGTGGTGACATCGCGGAACAGGATCCCCTCCTTGGGGAAATCCACGATGGTGCGGATGTAGTCGCGCACGGAGCGGTCGATCATGGCGGCAGGTCCCCTGGCGGCCCAAACGGCGCGCACAACGCCACATAACCCGCCCGGGCACAAGCCCGCCGCCGGCCCAGACACTCGCTGCGACCCGGGCTCAGACCCGGGCGGCCTGCACGTGCATCCAGTCGAAATCGCGGCTGCGGCCCAGCGACACCCAGCCCTCGGATTCCCAGATCCGCCACCAGTCCTCGTATTCCGGCCGGGCGAAGGCGGCGCGGTCGCCGCGCCAGGACAGCTGGTTGTTGATGTCGTCGAAGTCGTAGGCGATGCCGAATGCGTGCATCGACCAGGCCGAACCGCCGCGCTTGCGCCTCGGATTGTAGTCGCCGCTGAACACGTCGAGGCGCAGGCGCCGGATCTCGGCCTCGCCGTAATGGGCATGCACCTTCTCCAGCACCTCGGCGAGGCTGTCGGCCACCTTGGGGTGGGCCCAGAGGAAGCTGCGGTGCTGCGAGAGGTTCCAGGCGATGCGCATCCGCCAGGGCGTGGGCACCCGCTTCATCCCGGCGGGCTTGTTTTCCCAAGACGTGCCGGGCGGGCCAAAGAAGGCGGGCACGTCGCGTTCATGGGGGAAGGTGGCCGGGGCGTCGGGGATCGGCGCGATGTCGCGCCAGTTGACCACGCCGCCGGCGATCTGGCGTTCCAGCGCGGCCACCGCCTCGCGGGTCTGGGGACCCATAAGGCCGTCGATGGGGCCGGCATCGATGCCCTTCTCGTGGCAGTGGAGCTGCATGAAGGCGGTGAAGCGGCGGTTGGCCGGCCAGTCCTGCCATCCCCGGGGCAGGTCCCGCCCCATCTGCGGAAGCGCGGCCTCGACGGCGGCGTTGGTCAGCGGCCCCCGCAGCCCGTCGATGGCGCCGCGGTAGAGCCCCATCTCCTGCAGCCTGCGCTGTGCGATCCGGATCGTTCCTCGGTTCATGGCACCCCCCTGCCTGATGTGAGCCTTCGCCCATCCATACAAGCAGAATAGCCCATTTTCACGCAAAGGGCGAGTTCAGAGGGGGTTAGGCGCGCTTTCAGCCCAGCACCCGGCCCGCCACCGCATCGAGCCGGGCCAACAGCGCCGGATCGCGCCGTTCGGGCGCCGTCAGCAGCGCCTGGTCCAGCGCCCGGTCGCAGCCATGGGGACAGGGCGCGCGGTCGGGACCCAGCAGTCCGGGCAGGCGGCGGACCAGCGACCGGGCCTTTTCGGCATTGCCGGTGAGGGTGGCGATGATCGCGGTGATGTCCACCGCCCCATGGTCGGGGTGCCAGCTGTCATAGTCGGTGACCATGGCCACCGGGCAATAGCAGAGCTCGGCCTCGCGGGCGAGCGCCGCCTCGGGCATGTTGGTCATGCCAATGACGTCGCAGCCCAGCACCTCGCGGTAGAGCTTCGATTCGGCGAGCGTCGAGAACTGCGGCCCCTCCATCGCCAGGTAGGTGCCGCCGCGACGCACGGGGATGCCCTCGGCCTTGGCCGCCTCCTCCACCGCATCGGCCAGCCGCGGGCAGGTCGGGTGAGCGAGGCTGACATGGGCCACGCAGCCCGGCCCGAAGAAGGATTTCTCGCGGTGGATGGTGCGGTCGAGGAACTGGTCCACCAGGACGAAATGGCCCGGCGCCATCTCCTCGCGGAAGCTGCCGCAGGCGGAGACGGCGAGGACGTCGGTCACACCCAGCCGTTTCAACGCGTCGATGTTGGCGCGGTAGGGCACGGTCGACGGGGTGTGCACATGCCCGCGCCCGTGCCGCGGCAGGAAGGCGATGCGCACGCCATCCAGTCGGCCCACCAGCAGCTGGTCCGACGGCGCCCCCCAGGGCGTGCCCACCGTCTGCCAGGCGGCATCCTGCAGCCCGTCGATCTCGTAGACGCCCGATCCGCCGATCACGCCGATGAAGGTCTCCGCCATGCCGCCTCCGCTGGGTTGTGCCGCGCCACGATAGACCCGCGCGCAGGCGGATAGAACCGGAAAGCCCCGCGCAGCTTTTCCGCCTCAGCGCCGGCCCAGCACCGCCCCCAGCGGCAGAGCCAGCGCAAAGATCACCGCCGCGACGGACACGATCGACGGCCCTGCCGGCGTGTCCCAGATCAGCGAGGCGCGCAGCCCGCCCCACACCGCGAGCCCCCCGATCGCTACCGCCCACAGCGCCATCCCCTCGGGCGAGCGGGCGAAGTTGCGCGCCGCCGCCGCCGGCACGATCAGCATCGCCGCGATCAGGAGCGCCCCTACCACCTGCAGCGCCACCGCCACCACCAGCGCCAGCGCCACCGTCAGCACCAGCCGCTCGCGCGCGGGTTTCAGCCCCGCGGCATGGGCCAGATCCTCGGACAGGGTGGCGGTCAGCAGCGCCGACCAGCGCCACGCCATCAGGCCCGCCACCAGTGCCGAGCCCGCGGCGATCACCGCCAGATCGGCGCGGCTGACCGCCAGGATGTCGCCGAACAGGAACGCCGTCAGGTCCACCCGCACGGTCGGCTGGAACGACACCGCCACCAGCCCGAACGCGAGCCCCGAATGCGCCACCACACCCAGCGTGGTGTCCACCGCCCAGCCCCGACCCGCAAGCACCGAGATCATCAGCGCCACCGCCAGCGCCACCAGAAGAACGCCCGCAAAGATCGAGATGGAGAACGCCAGCGCCAGCGCCACGCCAAGGATCGCGGCATGCGCGGTCGCGTCGCCGAAATAGGCCATGCGCCGCCACACCACGAAGCACCCCAGCGGTCCTGCCGCCGCCGCCACGCACAGCCCCGCCAGCAGCGCCCGCACCAGGAAATCGTCGAGCATCACCCCACCTCGCGGTCGCGCTCGCGCTCGGCTTCCAGCGCAGGGGGCTCGGCCACGCCGCCATGGTCGTGGGCGTGGTCATGGTGGTGGCGATAAAGCGCCAGCGCCCCGCCGGTGCCATGGCCGAACAGCGCGCGGTATTCCGGCGCGTCCAGCACCGCCTGCGGGGTGCCGGCGCAGCAGATATGGCCGTTGACGCAGATCACCCGGTCGGATGCGCTCATCACCACATTGAGGTCGTGGCTGACCGACAGCACCGCGCAGCCAAGCTCGGCCCGGACCGCGGCGATCAGCCGGTAGAAGGCCGCGGTGCCGGGCTGGTCGAGGCCCTGGGTGGGCTCGTCGAGCACCAGAAGCTCGGGCGCGGACAGAAGCGCCCGGGCCAACAGCACGCGCTGGAACTGCCCGCCCGAGAGGGTGGTCATCGACTGCCGCTCCACCCCCGGCAGGCCCACCCGCGCCAGCACCTCGGCCTGCGCCTTGCGGCTCTGGCGGGCGGGCAGCGACAGGAAGCGGTGCACCGGCATGGGCAGGGCCGCGTCGATGTGTAGGCGCTGGGGCACATAGCCGACCCGCAGCCCCGCACGCCGTGCAACACGGCCTCGGGAGGCCGGCAGGATGCCCAGCAGCGCGCGCAACAGCACTGTCTTGCCGGCCCCATTGGGCCCCACGATTGTGACGATCTCGCCGCGCCGGATTTCCAGATCCACGTCGCGCAGGACCGGGCCGCCGCCGAAGGCTACGGCCAGCCCCTCGGCCCGAATCAACGCGTCATCGGCGAGGGCCGGTGCCGCGCGTCGCTGCAACACGCCGGTCACCCCGCAGCGCTGCAGGTCGGGCACAGGCCCACCGCCTCGACGCTGGCGCGTTCCACGGTGAAGCCCACTGCCGCCGCGCCCGCCTCGAGGGCTGCGCGGACGCGGGCGCCGGGCGCCTCGGCCACCGCCTCGCAGGCCCGGCAGATCAGGAACACAGGCGCATGCGGCTCGGCCGGGTGCAGGCAGGCGACATAGGCGTTCAGCCGCTGGATCCGGTGCGCCAGGCCATGGCTGACCAGGAAATCCAGCGCCCGGTAGGCCACCGGCGGCTGGCGCCCGAACCCCTCGGCCGCGAGCCGATCGAGCACCTCGTAGGCGCCCATCGCCCGATGCGCCTCCAGCAGGATCTCCAGTGCGCGCCGGCGCACCGGTGTCAGGCGCAGTCCGTCGCGGGCCGCCTGCGCCTCGGCCTGGTGCAGCGCCGTCGCGGTGCAGCGGTCATGGTCGTGCCGGGAGAAGGCGAGCGCTGACAGATCGGGTTCGACACGGCTCATGCGGCGCCCCGCTTGACTGTTACGATATAACACATGATATCCGCTCTCGGCACCGCACTTGCAAGGGGATCCCCGATGAAACTCCGCACGATACTGCTTAGCACCACCCTCACGGGCTTTGCCATGGCCCCTGCGGCCGCCGAGGCGCCGAAGGTGGTGACCGACATGCCCCCGATCCATTCGCTGGTCGCGCAGGTGATGGGCGATCTTGGCGAACCGGTCCTGCTGCTGGACCGCGGAGCGGATCCGCACAACTTCCAGCTCCGGCCGACCCAGGCGCAGTCGTTGGCCCAGGCCGATGCGGTCATCTGGGTGGGCCCCGAAATGGCGCCCTGGATGGCGCGCGCCAAGGCGGGCATGGAAGTCACGGCTCCGTCCGTGGCGCTGTTGCATGTCGACGGTGTTCGACAGCAGGACTTTGCGCATGGGCATAGCCACGACCACGACCACGACCACGACCACGACCACGACCACGACCACGACCACGACCATTCCCACGATCACGGGCATGATGCCAACCACAGCCATGCGCATGACGAAGCGCATGGGCACAGCCACGATCACGATCACGCGCATGACGACGAGCATGATCATGGTCACTCGCACGATCACGCGCACGATGATCACGGGCATGACGAAGACCACGCCCACGCGCATGACGAGGATCACGACCACGGGCAAGACCATTCCCATGACGGGCTCGACCCGCATGCGTGGCTCGACCCGCGCAACGCCGCGGTGTGGCTGGGCGCGATCGCCGAGACGCTGTCGGAGATCGATCCCGACAATGCCGAGACCTTCGCATCCAACGCCGAGGCCGCGAAGGCCGAGATCGAGGCGCTGGAGGATGAGCTGGCCGAGATCCTCGCGCCCATGGCGGACGCGCCGATCGTGGTGTTCCACGACGCCTATGGCTATTTTGCCCATCGCTTTGACATCAACGTCGTGGGCACGATCGCCCTCGGCGATGCGGCCGCCCCGGGTGCTGCACGACTGGCCGAGCTGCGCGGGATGCTGGCCGAGGGCGAGGTCCTGTGCATCTTCCCCGAGGTCAACCACAGCTCGCGCCACGCCGAGATGCTGGTGGAGGGCACCGACACCCGCCTTGGCGGGCTGCTCGACCCTGCCGGCGTGATGCTGGACCCGGGCCCGGATCTCTACGCGACACTGATGCGCGATCTGGCCGAACAGATGGTCGCCTGCGTGACCGAGGGCTAAGCCCCGGCACGCGTCGCCATCATCGCCGGCGCGCCCGCCAGCGCGCCGGCTCCGGCACCCCTGGGCACGCAACCACGGGACAGGACTGTTGCGGGGGTGCCCGTCCACCTGGCTGCGGGCCCGCGCTGGCCTGGTCAGTCGATGATATCCTCGGCCTGGAATCGGCCGACGTTGCGGAAAATCTGGCGCAGCAGGGTCTGCGGGCGCACGCTGCTCTCGGTCACGCGCCGCGATAGGGCCACCACCTGCCCGTCCTCCAGACCAAACCGCTCGATGTTGCTGACCACACCGCGGGCGTCGAAGCTGATCGCAACCATGTCACGTTCCACCTCCACCGACGGGCGGGGCGGCCGCTGTTCCCAGCGGGAGGCCACATAGAACCATGCGCTGTCGTCGAAGGCGCCGGTGGTGCTGGGCCGGCCGATGGCTTCAGCCACATCGGCACGGGTCGCGCGCCCGACCTCGATGGCCGCAAGCTGGCCTTCGTCGGGGGCAAATCCGTGGAAGCGCACCTGCGGGCTGCAGCCGGCCATAAAGCCGGCAGCCAGCGCCAGCCCCATGACCGTCCGCCCGAGGCCAGACTGCCGCTTGCTTCGCGGCGCAACGCGGCCGCGCCCGGCCCTGTGCCTCGTCATGCCTGACCCTTGTGCAATAGACCCTGCCTCCGTATTTCTCTATCCTGGAGAGGGCATAGGGTTCAAGCTACCCGGAGCCCGCGGCACAGAGGCGGCGCGACCCGGATTACCGGCATTGGGGGTGGAGCGATGCACCGAAATCATGTGGAGCCCGCAGGGACGCCCGCGCCGGCGGATCTGCCGGTGCATGCACGGTTGCGGGTGGCCCAACTGTCGCCTGATCGGCCGGCTGCGTTCGACCTGACACCGGACGAGGACGCGTTGCGTGTGCTCTCCGGGCTGGTGGGGGCAACGCGCCTGCGCAAGGTGCGATTCGTCGGCGCCGTCTCGGCGATGGGCGGCGGGGGCTGGCAGTTGAAGGGCCATCTGGGCGCGACAGTGGTACAGCCCTGCCGCACGACGCTCGTGCCGGTGACGACCCGGATCGAGGAGAACGTGGAACGGCGCTACCTGCCCGGCCTCGTCGAGGTCGCGTCCGATGAGGCCGCGCTGCCCGTAGACGTGGACGCCGAGCCGCTGCCCGAGGTGATCGACCCGGCGGCGGTGATGGTCGAGGCGCTGGCGCTGGCGGTTCCGGGTTTTCCCCGCGCCCCCGACGCCGAGTCGCCGGAGGCCGTGTTCGCAGGCCCCGGCATCGCTCCGCTGCGCGATGCCGACGTCCACCCCATGGCCTCGCTCGCGGCCCTGCGGGACCGGATGCGCGGGGATTGACGCTGGACGGCGCCGCGGACCGCGCGACCCGGGGCGCCATGGCTGTGGCTTGGGGGTAGGGCGCAATTTGCGCGAAACCTTCAAAGGGGGGCCTTGGCGCCCGGGTCGAAGGGGTGTATGGCGCGCCGATACATATTCACCCGCCCCGGCGGACCCGGTGCGGTCCGCTCCGTCCAGGCAATCGAGGTCCGACCATGGCCGTTCAGCAGAACAAAGTCACACGCTCCCGCCGGAACATGCGCCGCGCGCATGACGCGCTAGTGGCGGCGAATCCCAATGAATGCCCCAGCTGCGGCGAGCTCAAGCGCCCGCACCATGTCTGCCCGTCCTGCGGGTGGTACGCCGGGCGCGAGGTCATCGCGCGCACCGAAGAGGTGGACCTCGAGGACGACGCGGCCTGATCATGCCGCCGGCCGCCGCCGGGAACACGGGAACACCGCCCTGCGCCGGCGGCCCGTCACGCCCCCCCGGTACGTGCCCCGTCCGCCGCGAGGTTCCGCTTGGCCATGACGACTCGAAGCCATGACGTCTGAGCGCGCCAGCGCCGTCCCGCACCCCGGGCGTGTCGTGATTTCGGTCGATGCCATGGGCGGCGACCAGGGTCCGGCCGCCGTGGTGACCGGCCTGCAGCTCTCGGCACGGCGCAACCCCGAGATCGCCTTCCTGCTGCATGGCGACCAGGCCGTGCTGGAGCCGCTGGTGCGCCGGCAGCGCGGTCTGGCCGAGCGCTGCACCATCGTGCATGCCGCCGGTGCCGTGACCATGACCGACAAGCCCAGCCATGTGCTGCGCAACGGGCAGGACACCAGCATGTGGTCAGCACTCGAATCGGTGCGCCGGGGCGAGGCGACGGTGGCGGTGTCCTGCGGCAACACCGGCGCGCTGATGGCCCTGTCGATGTTGCGACTGCGGAAGCTCCCCGGCGTGAACCGGCCGGCCATCGCCTGCCTGTGGCCGTCGCGCAACCCGCAGGGCTTCAACGTGATGCTGGACGTGGGCGCGGATGTGCGCGCCGATGCCGAGGACCTTTTGCAATACGCGCTGATGGGGGCGGCCTATGCCCGCAACGGGCTGGGGCTGGAGCGGCCGCGGGTGGGCCTGCTCAATGTCGGCACCGAAGAGCACAAGGGCCGGGCCGAGCTGCGCGCCGCTACCGAGATGATCGCCGCCGCCGCGGGCCCGGGCGGATTCGAGGCCATCGGTTTCGTCGAGGGCAACGACATCCCCTCGGAACGGGTGGACGTGATCGTCACCGACGGCTTCACCGGCAATGTCGCGTTGAAGACGGGCGAGGGCACCGCCCGCCTGATCCGCGATTTCCTGGGCGAGGCGTTCCGCAACAGCATCCTGTCGCGCGCGGCAGCGCTGCTGGCGCTGACCTCGCTGCGGCGGCTGCAGAAGCGGATCGACCCCCGGCGCGTCAACGGCGGCGTGTTCCTCGGCCTCAACGGCACGGTGGTGAAATCCCACGGCTCGGCCGACGCCACCGGCGTGTCGGCGGCGGTGAAGCTGGCCTTCACACTGGCGCAGTCGGGCTTCCAGGAACGGCTGGCCCAGCGCATGGCCGGCGCCACGCCCGAGGCGCGTACGGCCCAGCTGCCCTGCGACGGCCCTGCGCCCAAATCCGACCCGGCGCCCGCCACCGCGGCCCTCGCCCCGGCCGCTCGCGCGCCGGAGGGCAGCGGCGGAGGGGTGACATGACCCGCCGCAGCGTGGTGCGCGGAGCCGGACACCGGCTGCCCGAACGGGTGGTCGAGAATGCCGAGTTCAGTGCAACCCTCGACACCTCGGACGCCTGGATCACGTCTCGCTCCGGCATCGAGCGGCGCCATTTCGCGGCGGAGGGAGAATGCACCTCGGACCTTGCCCTCGCCGCGGCGCGGGCGGCGCTGGCCGATGCGGGGATGGCGCCCGACGATCTCGACGCAGTGATCGTGGCCACCTCGACCCCGGATTTCACCTTTCCCGCGGTCGCCACGATGGTGCAGGCGGGGCTGGGCATGACCCGGGGCTTTGCCTTCGACATGCAGGCGGTCTGCGCGGGCTTCGTCTTTGCGCTCGCCAATGCCGATGCGCTGATCCGCGGCGGCGCGGCGGACCGCGTCATGGTCATCGGCGCCGAGACCTTCAGCCGGATCATGGACTGGACCGACCGGTCCACCTGCGTGCTGTTCGGCGACGGTGCAGGGGCGCTGATTCTCGAAGCCATCGACAGCGCCGACCGCGCCCCCCGCGGCGTGCTAGCCACGGATTTGCATTCCGACGGCCGGCAGGGCGGCATCCTGCATGTCGACGGCGGCGTGTCCTCGACGCAGACCGCTGGGCACCTGCGCATGCAGGGCAAGGAGGTGTTCCGCCATGCGGTCGAGAAGCTCGCCGCCACGGCCACGGCGGTGCTGCGGACGAGCGGCGTGGCGCCGGAGGAGCTCGACTGGCTGGTGCCGCACCAGGCCAACCTGCGCATCATCACCGGCACCGCCGCCAAGCTCGGCCTGCCGATGGAGCGGGTCGTCGTCACCGTTCAGGACCATGGCAACACCTCCGCAGCCTCGATCCCGCTGGCACTGTCGGTCGCGCATGCCGATGGCCGGCTCAAGCCGGGCGATCTGGTTCTGACCGAGGCAATCGGCGGCGGGCTGGCCTGGGGCTCGGTCCTGCTGCGCTGGTAGGCGGTAAATGCCCGTCGCCACGGCGTTAATATTGACAGGCCATTTCCATTGCCGGATGCTCACCGAAAAATGACAGGGGGGCAAGGAATGAGTGAGAAGACGCTGACGCGCATGGACCTCAGCGAGGCCGTGTTCCGTGACGTTGGACTGTCGCGTAACGAATCGGCCCAGCTGGTCGAAAGCGTGCTGCAGCATATTTCGGATGCGCTGGTGGCCGGCGAGACGGTGAAGATCTCGTCCTTCGGCACCTTCAGCGTGCGCGACAAGGGTCAGCGCATCGGCCGCAACCCCAAGACCGGCGAGGAAGTGCCGATCAGCCCACGCCGGGTGATCAGCTTCCGGCCCTCGCACATCATGAAGCAGCGGGTGGCCGGCGCCGCCGGTCCGGACTGAGGGCGCGGCGGCGGCCGGCCGTGTCACAAGAGGGGCAGGCATGTCGGACAAGGCGCCCGAGGCGTTCCGCACCATCGGCGAGGTTGCCGATCAGTTGCGCACGCCCGCGCATGTGCTGCGCTTCTGGGAAAGCAAGTTCTCGCAGATCAAGCCGGTGAAGCGCGCGGGCGGCCGGCGGTATTACCGCCCGGCGGACGTGGCGCTGCTGGCGGGGATCAAGCAGCTCCTGCACGATGACGGAATGACGATCCGCGGGGTGCAGAAGCTGTTGCGCGAACAGGGCGCGCGCCATGTCGCGGCCCTTGCCGCCGGGGGTGCGCCCGCGCCGCTCAGCCGGGTCCAGAACGGCGCGGCATCCGGAATGAGCGCCGAGCCTGCCGAGGCCGCGACCGTCCCACCGCAGCCCCAAGAGGCACCGGCGGACGACGCCCCCGCACGGCCTGACCCCGTCGCGGCCGAAGTTGCCGCCGACGCCGGACCCGAGACAGACCCCGTCCCCGAAGCTGCCGCAGACGCAGCCGTGGAAGCGCCGTTTCCGCCCGAGACCCTGTTCCACGGCCTCGCCACAGCGCCCCCGTCCGAGCCAACCGCCGAGCCTCCCCCGGCGGAGGAAAAGCCGGTCGATGCCTCGCCACAGCCCGCGCGAACCGGGGAACCGGACACTCCCGCTGCCGCGGAGGCGCCCCCTGACGGCGACGCCCCCGCGCCGGTGCAGGTCGTGTGGAAGGCAGATGCGCCGGCGGGCGTCGGCGACCGGCCCGTGGCGCGACTGCGCGGGCTGTCCGGGGTCGATGCCATGCGGGCGGCGGCGCTGCTGCGGCGTTGCGAAAGGCTGCGCACGCATCTGCGGGCCGTCACCGGGGCGGGCGCATGAGCCTGTGCGAGCGCGACCGCCCTCCCGGCTCGGACCCGCGCCGCGGCCGGCGCGATTGCCCTTGCCCCCGCCCCCGGAACGGGCCTATACGAACGCCGTCGGGCCGTGGCGCAGTCTGGTTAGCGCGTCCGTCTGGGGGGCGGAAGGTCGTGAGTTCGAATCTCGCCGGCCCGACCATTTCAGGAAAATTCCGCCGTGCATGAGGGGGTTCTGCCGTCGCAGGCGCTGCGGTCCCTGATCGCCGATGGCGCCATCGGGGGCGATCCCCTCCTCGATCAGGTGCAGCCCGCGAGCCTCGACCTGCGCCTCGGCCCGTGGGCCGCGCGGGTGCGCGCCTCCTTCCTGCCGGGCCCCGGCCGCAGCGTGACCGCCGCGCTGCAATCCTTCGAGATGCACCGCATGGACCTGCGCGACGGCGCCGTCCTCGAAAAAGGCTGCGTCTACCTCGTGCCCCTGGCCGAGCGCCTCGCGCTGCCCCCCGGCCTGCACGCCGCCGCCAACGCCAAAAGCTCCACCGGCCGGCTCGACCTCCTGACCCGCGTCATCACCGACGAAGGCACCGAATTCGACCGCGTCCCCGAGGGCTATGACGGCCCCCTCTACGCCGAGATCTGCCCGCGCTCCTTCTCGGTCCTCGTCCGCCCCGGCCAACGGCTCAACCAGCTCCGCATCCGGCGCGGGCAGGCGGCGCTTTCGGACGCGGACCTCGCAGCCCTCCACGCCCGCATGGCCCTGGTGGAAAACGCCCCCGCCACGATCTCCGGGGGCTTGGGCTTCTCGGTGGACCTGCGCCCCGGCCCGGGCCGCCCGCTCGGCTATCGCGCCAAGCCGCATTCCGGCGTCATCGACCTCGACCGCATCGCCGCCTATCCCCGCGCCCAGTTCTGGGAGGAACTGCATGGCGAGGACGGGCGGCTGATACTCGACCCCGGCGCGTTCTACATCCTCGTCAGCCGCGAGGCCGTGCACATCTCCCCCGACCACGCCGCCGAGATGGCCCCCTTCCTCGCGATGGTGGGGGAGTTCCGGGTGCATTACGCGGGCTTCTTCGACCCGGGCTTCGGCCACGCGCCGGCCGGCGGCGCTGGTGCCCGCGGCGTGCTCGAGGTCCGCTGCCACGAGGCCCCCTTCGCCCTCGACCACGGCCAGAGCATGGGCCGGCTGATCTACGAGCGCATGGCCGAGGTGCCCGACATCCTCTACGGCGCCGGCCTCGCCTCGCACTATCAGGGTCAGGGCCTCAAGCTGTCGAAACACTTCCGCGACGGCTGAGCGGCAACGAGCTCAGGTGTTGAACAGGAAATGCAGAACGTCGCCGTCGGCGACCTCATAGCCCTTGCCCTCGACCCGCATCCGCCCGGCCTCCTTGGCGGGCTGCTCACCGCCCAGGCCCACGAAATCGTCATAGGCAATCGTCTCGGCCCGGATGAAGCCGCGCTCGAAATCGCCATGGATCACACCAGCGGCCTGGGGCGCCAGTGTGCCCGCCGGGATGGTCCAGGCCCGCGCCTCCTTAGGCCCAACGGTGAAGTAGGTGCGCAGACCCAGCAGCTGATAGCCCGCCCGGATCAGCCGGTTCAGCCCCGGCTCCTCCAGCCCCAGATCGGTGAGGAACTCGTTTGCCTCCTCGGGATCGAGCTGCGCCAATTCCTCCTCGATCCGGGCCGAGATCACCACGACCCCCGCCCCCTGCGCCGCGGCCACCTCGGCCACCCGCGCGGATTGCGAATTGCCCGTGGCCGCCGAGCCTTCGTCGACATTGCAGACGAACAGCACGGGCTTGGCGGTCAGAAGCTGCAGCATCCGCCACGCCTTCGCGTCCTCCTCGGCGACCTCCACGGTGCGCGCCGGGCGGCCCGTTTCCAGCGCCGCAAGCGCCGCGCGCAGCAGCCGGTCCTGCACCGCGGCCTCGGCATCGCCGCCGCGCAGCTTACGCGTCAGGCCCGCCAAGCGCTTCTCCACGCTCTCAATGTCGGCGATCATGAGTTCGGTCTCGATGGTCTCGGCATCCGCCACCGGGTCGATGCGCCCCTCGACATGGGTCACGTCGCCATCCTCGAAACAGCGCAGCACATGGGCAATGGCATCGACCTCGCGGATATTGGCCAGGAACTGGTTGCCCAGCCCCTCTCCCTTGGACGCGCCCCGCACCAGCCCCGCGATGTCGACGAAGGTCATGCGCGCCGGGATCACCTGCCTCGACTTCGCCAGCCCCGCCAGCCGGTCGAGCCGCGCATCGGGCACCGCCACCTCGCCCACATTCGGCTCGATGGTGCAGAACGGGAAATTCGCCGCCTGCGCCGCCGCCGTCCGCGTCAGCGCGTTGAAGAGCGTGGACTTGCCCACATTCGGCAGCCCCACGATGCCCATCCGAAAGCCCATCTGCCTACCTCCGATTGCAACGCAGGCCCGCGCATAGAGAGGCCGGCGCGGCGGCGCAACCCGGGCTTGGACTCGGCGCGCTGCAGTGCAATGGTGCGCGCGAGGAGGGCCTGGATGTTCACACCCTATCTGACCTTCGACGGAAACTGCGCCGAAGCGATGACCTTCTACGCCGAGGTGTTCGGCGCGCAGGACCTGATGATCCTGCGCTATGCTGAGGGTCCGTCGGGCGTGGGCGACCCCAACCGCGACCGGGTCATGCATGCCCGCTTCAGCCACCGCGGCGGGGTGCTGATGGCCCGCGACGTGCCCAGCGACGCCCCGTTCCACGCCCAGCAATCGGTCAGCCTGTTCGTGCCCGAAGAGGATGCCGAGACCGGCCGCGCGATGTTGCAGCGGCTGGCGCAGGGCGGCGTGCTGCTGATGCCGTACGAACGGACGGGCTGGTCGCCGGGCCTCGGCGTCTGCCGCGACCGGTTCGGGACCACCTGGATGGTGGGGGCCACCGATCCCGCCACCGAGCGTGACCTGCCGTGAGCGCGCCATGGGGGCGGGGATGAGCGGGGCCCAAGCCGCGGCGTTCCGCCGCCTGGCCCTGGCCGCGGCCCCCGAGGCGGTGCTGGCGGAGGTTCTGGCGCTCAACGAGGCGGTGGAGGAGCGAACCGCGCCGCTGGACCCCGCCCGCCTGAGCACGCTGATCGCGCGGGCAAGCTTCGCCGAGGCGCTGGTCGATGCGCAGGGCCGCGTCGCGGGGTTCCTGCTGGGTTTCGACCAGGACGCCACCCATGACAGCCCGAATTTCCGCTGGTTTTCCGAGCATTCCGAGGATTTTGCCTACATCGACCGGGTGGTGGTGGCGCCCTGGGCCCAGGGCCGCGGCGTGGCCCGGACGCTCTATGCCGACTATGCGGCCCGGGCCCGGGCCCGCGGCCTCCTGCGCATGACCTGCGAGGTCAACCGCGTCCCCCCCAACCCCGAATCCGACGCGTTCCACGCCGCGCTGGGCTTCGAGGAGCTGGCACAGGCCATCCCGCTGCCCGGCCGCATGGTGCGGTATCTCGGCCGGCCGCTGGCCGACTGGCCCGACCCCTGAGCCGCCTCCCCGTCCGGCATTGATTTTCGCCGCAGCCTGGCGCACACCCTCGGCGAACAGGGGAGCGTATCCATGGGCCGGATCGGGACGACGTTTGCACGGCTGCAGGCCGAGGGGCAGAAGGCCTTCGTGGCCTATATCATGGCGGGCGACCCAGATGCCGAGACCTCGCTGCAGGTGATGCGGGGGCTGCCCGGCGCGGGGGTGGACATCATCGAACTGGGCATGCCCTTTACCGACCCGATGGCCGACGGGCCCACCATCCAGCAGGCCGGGCAACGGGCGCTGGCCGCGGGCCAGACGCTGGAGCGGACGCTGGACATGGTGCGGCGGTTCCGCGAGGGCGACGGCGACACGCCCATCGTTCTGATGGGGTATTACAACCCGATCTATTCCCGCGGGGTGGAGCGGTTCCTTGCGGATGCGGTCGAGGCCGGGATCGACGGCCTGATCGTGGTGGACTTGCCTCCCGAGGAAGACAGCGAACTCTGCCTGCCCGCCCGTGCCGCAGGCCTCGATTTCATCCGCCTGGCCACGCCGACCACCGACGACGCCCGCCTGCCGGCGGTGGTGCGCAACACCTCGGGTTTCGTCTACTACGTCTCGATCACCGGCATCACCGGCGCAGCCACTGCGCAGGCTGCGGCCGTCGCCCCTGATGTCGCCCGCATCAAGGCCGCAAGCGGGCTGCCCGTTCTGGTGGGCTTCGGCATCACCACACCGGGCGCCGCGCAGGACATCGCCGCGGTGGCCGATGGCTGCGTGGTGGGCTCAGCCATCGTCAAGGCGATCGGAGAGGGCCGCTCCGTGGCCGACGTGTTGCAGACCGTCGCGGCGCTGGCGGCTGGTACCCATGCCGCTGGGGCTGCCGTCGACTGAAACCGGCAGCAAAGTCTTCGCCTCGGACAACAGTCCGGCCTTCCATGAGGCTGCCTGGCTGACGAGCGACCCGTCCGACCTCAGCCTACGCAAGTACCGTGAGGGGGGTAACGCAGGCGAGCGGGGGGTTTGCCGGCCGGAGGCGCTCCGGCCCGACATCCTCAGGCCTTGCGCCCCCCCGTCACCCCCAGGCCCGATCAGATCCGGAAGAAGGGCTGGGCGATGCGCGGCAGCATGGTGGTGAACCTGAGCGGCGCATCGGTAGCGATTAGGCAGACGCAGTCCTCACCCGGTTCGGCGACCGGCGTGTGCTGGGTGTCCTCCGAAGCGATCTCGATGTCCCCGGGGCCGAAACGGTCGTCCTCGTCGCGGAAGGCGCCGCGCAGCACCTGCGTCAGTTCGAGACCCCGGTGACCATGGTCCGGCAAGCGGGCACCCGCGGGAATGTGCAAAAGGCGCGCGCTCGCGCCCCGCGCGGTGGGCAGGATCGTCTGGCGCACGCCGCCGCCAATGGCCCGCCAGCGCACGCCCGCCACGTCGCCGCCGACATAGCCGCGGAGCGGCTCGGGGAATCCGCCAACGCGGGGCACCGGCGCCGGGATCGGCTCCTTGCCCCGGGACCGCGCACGCTGCAGCGTTGCGGCCAGGCTGTCGTCGGCGACCGCACAGCGCGGCCCCTCTTCCAGCACGGCGCCCCCCACGGCCTCCAGCGCACCCAGGCGCGCCCGGCACTCGTCGCAGAGCGACACATGGGTCGCCACCACAAGGTCGAAGGCCTCGGGCAGCGTACCCGCGGCATAGGCCATCAGAAGATTGTCGGACAGATGATGCCTGATCGTCATGGCTCAGTTCTCAACTCATGTTCTGGCGCAGACGGTCCAGCGCCAGTCGGATCCGGGACTTGATCGTACCCAGGGGCAGGCCGGTCTCGGCAGCGATCTCGCTGTGCGACAATTCGCCGAAGAAGGCCCGTTCGATCAACTCCCTCTGGTTCGGCGGCAGGCGGGATACCGCCTCCACCACGCGTTCACTTTCCTGCTGCAGTTCCATCACCGCAGCCTGATCGGGTTCGGGTTCCGGCCCCCAGCCCAGATCCTCAGGCTCGGGCCGGCGCTGCCGGCGCAGCGCATCGATTCGGCGGTTGCGGGCGATGGTGAAGATCCATGTCGCCACACTCGCGCGGGTTGGGTCGAACAGATGCGCTTTGCGCCACACCGTCGCCATCACCTCCTGCGCACATTCTTCCGCCAAGGCCTCGCCCGCACCCCCGCGCATCAGGAAACCCTTCACACGCGGGGCGAAATGCCCGAACAGGGCGGCGAAGGCGGCTTCGTCCTGGCCGTCCCTCACCCGGGCCAACAGATCGACCCAGTTCTGTTCACCCTCTCCGGTCACATCCGCCACCGCCCGTCGACCCCTGCGCGGCCAATCCGCACTCCCCAACAGTATGGGCAACGCGGGCGGATTTTCGAGGCTTTCGATCCCGATCAACATGTCCGATATACGAAGGCCAGGGCCGACCGGATCAGCAAAAACTCATCCGACCCCACGGTCCGTGCGTAAACCAGTCAGACGACCCCGGGAGACCTCCATGCCATTCGAAATTCCCGCCGCCGCTCCGCGGCGATTGGCCGTGATCGGCGCCGGCATCTCCGGCCTGGCGGCCGCCCACATGCTGGGCCGGTCCCACCGCGTGGTGCTGTTCGAGGCCGAGCCGCGGCTGGGGGGGCATGCCCGCACGGTCATCGCGGGCCGGCGGGGGGACCAGCCCGTGGACACGGGGTTCATCGTCTTCAACCACGTGAATTATCCCAACCTCCTGCGGCTCTTCACCGAGCTGGGCGTGCCCACCGTGCCCAGCACCATGAGCTTCGGCGCCTCTTTCGACGGCGGCCGCTTCGAATATGCCTTGCAAAGCCTCGATTCGCTGTTCGCCCAGCGCACCAACATCCTCGACCCGCGCTACCTGCGCATGCTGCGCGACATCCTGCGCTTTTTCGAGAAGGGGCGGTCGCTGGCCCATGCCAAGGACCTGACCGTGGACGACATGATCGCGCGGCTGGGGCTGGGGCGCTGGTTCCGCGACCGCTTCCTGCTGCCGTTCTCCGGCGCGATCTGGTCCACCCCGGCCGAGGAGGTCGGGGCGTTTCCGGCCGCGGCCCTGATCACCTTCTTCGACAACCACAACCTGTTGCAGTATTCCGGGCAGCATCAGTGGTACACGGTGCAGGGGGGCTCCATCGAATATGTCCGGCGCATGGAGGCCGCGATGCGCGCCCAGGGCACCGAGTTGCGCCTCGGCGCCCCGGTGCAGGGGGTGCGGCGCAGCGACGCGGGCGTGGAGGTCCGCGCCGCGGGCGGCGAATGGGAGGCCTTCGACGAGGTGATCTTCGCCAGCCACTCCGACCAGAGCCTCGCGATCCTGGCCGACCCCAGCCCGGCCGAGCGTGCGGCGCTGTCCAAAGTGCGCTATCAGCCCAACCACGCCGTGCTGCACGCCGACGACAGCCTGATGCCGAGGCGCCGCAAATGCTGGGCCAGCTGGGTCTACACCGAGGCACGCGGTCAGGCCCCGGGGCCGGTATCGCTGACCTACTGGATGAACTCGCTGCAGCCGATCCCGGAGAGTGACCCGATGTTCGTCACGCTCAACCCCCGCCGGCCGATCCGCGAGGAACTGATCTACGATCAGGCGACCTTCCATCACCCCGTCTATGACCTCGCCGCCCTGCAGGGCCAGGCCGAGATCCGGGCGCTCAACGGCACCCGCAACACCTGGTTCTGCGGCGCCTGGATGCGCAACGGCTTCCATGAGGACGGGTTTGCCTCGGCGGTGGACGTGGTCAGCGCCATCGGTCGGCGCGACGCGGAACAGGTGGCTGCATGAGCGACGCCCCGACCCTGGCGACCCCGGGGCCAGCGCCGGTCGGACCGGATGCGCCGGCCGATCCCGGGCTGGGAGGCAGCGGCGACCGGCCGCCCGGTGCGCCCGCCGCGGGCGGCC